>JBLMYN010000552.1:0-41679 GCA_050258305.1 Actinomycetota bacterium | reverse complement strand
ATCCCATGCAGATCCTTGTCCGCTGCACAGCGCCGAACCTGCTGGCTTCGCGGCTCTTTTCACAGGACCACGTGGTAGAAGCCAAGCTCAACCAGGATGGCCGCGGCGTGCTGGTGCGAACACGCGACGCGGAACAGTTTTACCTGCTGCTGAACAAGGTGATCGTGGAAGAACAGATTGATCTTCAGGCGGTGGCCCCGGCAGATGACGATGTGAACTCCGTCTATCAATACCTGATTGGCGGCGGTGGAGGAACCGTATGAGCCCTGCGGCTGATCTGAGCAAAGGCTCGTTCGCCGAATCGAGCCAGTTGTGGATGTCGCAAATCTGGGCGATTGTGCGCATCGAGCTCAAAAAGGCGCTTTGGATGCGCCGCAGCGTCTGGATTTACCTCATCGCCCTGGGACCTGTGGCTGTCATCGGCCTTCACGCGCTGAACAGCCCCTTTGGCCGCTATTGCAGCATCAGCGAAGATACGAACATTCTTGCCACCATCTTCCAGATTTTCTATTTGCGCGGCGTGATCTTCTTCGGCTGCATGGGCCTTTTCACCTGGCTGTTCCGTGGCGACGTCGTGGAAAAGAGCCTGCATTACTACCTCCTCTCGCCGGTTCGGCGCGAGGTGCTTGCGGCAGGGAAGTTTCTTGCCGGGTTGGCGGGCTCGTCCATCATTTTCGGCGGCTCTGTCTTGCTGGCTTTTGCACTGATGTACGGCCACTTCGGCCGGGCAGGCGCAGATTTTGTTTTTCATGGCCCTGGGTTCGGACATCTGCTCGCTTACCTTGGAGTGACGCTGCTGGCGTGTTTGGGCTACGGCTCCGTCTTTCTTGCGCTAAGCCTGGCGTTTAAAAATCCGATCCTCCCCGGAGCCGCGGTTCTGTTGTGGGAAACTTTTCACGCTGTGCTTCCATCATTGCTGCAAAAGTTCAGCGTGATTTTTTATCTCAAGCAACTATGCCCGGTCTCCGTGGCCCCAACCGGCATCATGGCATTGTTCACGGTTGTGGCAGAACCCGTTCCGGCCCCGGTTGCGGTAACAGGACTCATCCTGCTGTCCAGCGCTGTCCTCGTTTGTGCGTGCCTGCAGATTCGCCGGACGGAAATCAGCTATTTGGCTGACTAGACTAGCGAAGAGCAGCGCTCAGCCGCGGGTCCAGGGAAGGCCGGCGTGGTGTTTCCCTCAAGCTGCGCAGACCCGCGCAGAATACCAGGTTCACCAACGCCAACCTGGCTTTCCTCCTCCTTGTGTCTGGATCCCAGACCCATCACTTTCCGCCGGTTCGCTGCGTTGATCATCAATGAGAGGGCAACAGACCCGGTGTAATCCTCCATCCATTCTTACAAGGCCGCTGCTTTTAGAGCAGGCTACCAGTGCTGAAAAACCTACTGATTTTTACCGCAACGTGATGGAAACGCGGCAGCCAGGCCGATAACGCGTGCCTGCGTAGATGCAGGCAGCAAGGGGTTTAAACATGGAACCGAAGCATACGGACAACACGATCAATCTCAATGCAATTCTCAGCATTGCTGCCAGCCTTGCCATGTTGCTGGCAGCCACAATCGCGCTCAGCATCTACGGCTACATGGACCACACGCAAACCGAGGTCTCGCTTGAAGTGGGAGGCCATGACAGCCTCTGTATTCACCAGCAATGCTGGGACCTGCCAGGACGCTGGGGGCAACGCTGACTTCTAGTGCTTCGACGCGACTTTCATCTCGGGATAATGTGACCACGCTGCCATAAGGTCCTGTGGTGTCCATGAATTTCCGTGCCACCACTCGATCACTTTACCGTCCGGCGCAACCAGCGTGGTACTCAATGAATGAGTGATCACGCCCTGTTCGGGCAGAGCCGTCAGTCCGAACCAGTGCAGAGTCTCTGCCAAAGATCTCTTCGGAACCACGGCAAAAGTCCAGTGATTTGCATCTGCACCGTGGTCCCATTGCGCGTGCATCAGGCGCAGAACGCTCGGGGTATCGTGCTCCGGGTCAAAGCTGATGGTGAGCAGCCGCAAGTCTCGCGCGCTTTCATTGCTGCTCTGGCTCTTCAACAGTTCCGCAAAATTGTGGTTCATGCGCGGGCAGTAATCGGGCAGCGGACAGCGCGAGTAGATGAATGTGATAGCAAGCGGATGTCCTCGCAAATCAGCCAGGCTGAATGTACGCCCATGCTCGTCCATCAGCTTGAATGCCGGCACATGCTCGCCCGGCTCCGGCATGTGGAAGGAGGCATTCGCGGCCACCGGTTCGTCCGGCTGAGCCGGACCTCTGGCCGTCACTCGTATGTTTTCAAGCCGTGAATGGTCGCCGGAGATGACGAGGTTCGCGCTGATTTTGTCGTACAGATGAACCTGCTTCAGATCCGATGGATCCTTCACCGCATATTCCATGGTCATGGCCGGCATCAACCCGGCGACGGCATCATGGCTCACCGTGAGATCGCCTCGCGCGCTGTCGATAGAGATGACAGTCCCGCTTAGCGAGTATCTTTTTTCCGTCTGGTGTGAACAGCCACTAATGAGTGCGATGGTTGCAGCGAAGAGGAAAATCCTGAATGTAGTCCTTGCAGAAGAGCTCAACATCTCTCTTTGACAATAATTGCTGTGCCGCGACAAATGCAAGTGCTGGGGCCTGGATTTCTCGACCGTGGATGCGATCCCGGCCTTTTTCGCCGCCAGGGTCGCAGATATGTCACAGTGGATTTTTGAAACAAACGCGGCGCACACTTTATCTAAGCTGTATGCACATAATCCGGCGTACAGCAATTGTGCTGCTTTTGACTCTCCTATCTTCTCCGGCGCTGCTTGCCGCTGATGCAAATCCGGCCGCCTTGATTCACGATGGCCATTTCAAACAGGCTCGTAGTCTTCTGGACCGGCAGTTGCGCCAGAATCCAAATGATGCGGATGCCCTGGTGCTTCGTGCGCGCATCGACCTTGCATACCAGAAGCACGAAGGCGCGCTCAAGCTGCTTCGCGAGGCTGTCGAACTTGAACCTTCCAATTCCGATGCCCATGTGTATCTGGCCGAGGCGTACGGCCAGAAGATCCAACACGCAGGCGTCTTCGACAAGCTGGGAATGGCCAGAACCATCAGGAAGGAGGCAGAGCGCGCGGTTGCCTTTGATCCAAAGAACCTGGATGCTCTTGAATCACTCATGGAATTCCATATTGATGCGCCAGGGATTGTCGGCGGCAATAAAGGGAAAGCCTCAGAGCTTGCGGAGCGAATTACCGCGCTTGATCCTGTGCGCGGCGCTTTTGCCCGATCCACCATCGCCGCGCATGAAAAGCGCTATGCCGAGCAAAAGCGGTTCCAACTGGAGGCTGTTGAGCAGAATCCACGTTCTTACGACGCGCTGATTGGCGCGGCCCGCCTCTACCTCAGCGACCGCTGGCTCAATTACCGCACCGCCTCCGAATTCGCCGCCAGGGCCATTGCCGTTGACCCGGCGCGAGTGCGCGGCTATTCATTGCTGGCGCAGAGCTACGCAGGATTGGGCGAACTCGATAAACTCGCGGTTTTACTCGCTCGCTCCGAAGCTGAAGTCCCGGATGACTTTGCGCCGTACTTCTATGCCGGACAGCGTCTGCTCGTGGCCGGCAAAAACCCGGCCCTCGCGGAACAGTACCTGCGCAAGTATCTGACACAGGAACCGGAAGGAGAGAGCCCGACTCTCGGAGAAGCTCACTGGCGTTTGGGGCAGGCATTGGAACGGCAGGGCAGGAAAACCGATGCCGTCCATGAAATCGAACAAGCTGTTCGCATGAATCCCGATCTCAAAGAAGCCCGAAGAGACCTGAAGCGCTTGCGCTCCTGAGGCGGCAAGACGCCGGACCCGTCTCCGTCCCGAAAGGGAAATGAATGACCGTCACTGCATTGCTTCCTAGTGGAATGCCCTTGCAAATCTTGAGACAATGAGCCTGAATGTCCACTACAGAGCTCAATCCCGTACTGGAAAGCATGCGCGCGGAAAAGCGCATGGTGGCGTTGAACTCCGTGGTTGCCGCGGTTGCCATCACGGCGCTCAAGATCGTCGTGGGCATTACCACCATGAGCCTTGGCATCCTCTCTGAGGCGGCGCACTCCGGGCTGGACCTGATTGCGGCCTTCATCACCCTGATTTCCGTACGAGTCTCAGATAAGCCGGCAGACGCCGAGCATCAATATGGGCACGGAAAGGTCGAGAATTTTTCCGCGTTCATTGAAACGGGCCTGCTGCTGCTGACCTGCATATGGATCGTCTGGGAAGCGGTCAGGCGCCTTGCCGGCTACCACGTTCATATTCAGCCTTCCAGTTGGGCCTTTGCCGTGTTGTTCGCCTCCATGGCGGTGGACTGGTGGCGCTCCCACAAGCTGAAGCGCATCGCCGTGAAGTATGACAGCCAGGCGCTTGAGGCTGATGCCCTTCATTTCAGCACCGATATTTTCTCAAGCGGCGTGGTTGTGTTTGGCCTGGCCCTGGTCTGGGCCGGAGAGCACTGGCACGTATCCTGGCTGATTAAAGCCGATCCCATTGCGGCCCTGGTGGTCTCAGGCGTGATTGTGTATGTCAGTTCGCGGCTGGCGCGTCAGACGATTGACGCTTTGCTGGACGCTGCGCCAGCCGGACTGCGCAACCACATCATTGATGCCGCACTCGGGATCAACGGCGTTCTCGAGGTAGAGCGAGTCCGTATACGGCGCGCCGGAAACCGCTATTTCGCCGACCTGAACGTGGGCCTCGCCCGTAACGTAACCTTCCAGCGCGCAGAGCAGGTAGTGCTGGAAATTACTTCCGCAGTCCATCGCATCCTTCCCGATTGTGATGTTGTGGTCCACTCGGTGCCTCGCGAAACCGGACGGGAAAGCATCTTTGACCGCATTCGCGCCACTGCGTCACGCAACAACTACAATGTGCACGACGTTAGCGTGCAGGACCTCGGGGGAAATCTTCACGTGGAACTGCACCTGGAACTGGATGAAACTCTCAGCCTCAAGCAGGCCCATGATGTGGTCACACGTGTTGAGTCCGAGATTCGCAACGAAGTCCCGGAAATCTCAACCATACTGACGCACATCGAAAGCGAACCATCCACTATCGAGACGGGCAACATTGTGCATCGAGACGCCGTGCTCGAACAAAAACTCAAGCCAATCGTTAAACAATTCCCGGAAATAGTTGATATGCATGAGGTTGAGATTAAACGCGTGCGCGGCAGGGTTTATATGTCCTGCCATTGCACCATGGCCGACGACCTCTCGCTTTCCGAAGTACACGATGTCTCCACGGAATTAGAGATTCGCTTCAAACAGGCCGCACCCGAATTGTTTAAGGTCTTGATCCATCCCGAACCAATGACGGACAATCGCCGCTGAATTGATAAAGAACAGTTCTTGCGCTCTTCGGATTTGTAAATTTAATAATAAAGAGCTATATTTCTTAACGATGTGAGATGACCTCTTGGCCAGAAGCACGCTCAAGTTGCGATCCCATGTGAAGGACCAAGGACCTGGAAGCCCTTGGTCCTGGTTTTTTTGCCTCCCAAAAGGGTTTCTCTGACGCGCAAAGGACCTCGAAAATCAGTCTGTTCAACACTTCCTTTGCCGTTGGGCGGCTGGTAAAAGCGCGGCTTCGTGCTTCGCCAGTCCGGCCAAACCATAAATCCATTCTGCTCATCAAAAAATGTAAGAGGATGCTTATGTTTAAGAGGCTGCCCATGTTACTAATGCTTTGCTCTGCTCTGGTCTTTGGCCAGCAGCCGATGGATATTCCAGGGCAGGCGCCGCGGAGCCATGATCCGGGAAATGTGAATGCACCCGATACCAGGAAGCCCAGCAAGCACGAATCGTCCAGTAAAGACGTCCAGGAAGCAATTCAGAAAGCTTTGGACAATAAAAATCCTGCGTATCGTGGATCAGACATCAAGACGACGGTGGATGACCAGGACATCACTCTTACCGGGTCAGTCACAGGCATAGTGCAGCATGAGATGGCTCTGCAAATCGCCCGAGCGTACGCCGATAGCCGCAGGATCGTGGATAAACTAGTCATCCAGCAGTAATGGAAGGCAGAGAGTTCCAGATTTGGAGCCTATGCCGCCGCTCCAGTTCCGCGTTGCACGCAAAGGTCTGATTTCCGAATAAAGAATATATGCCCATTGCTGCAGGTAAGCACTTGAAGACCTCCTACGCGCGAGTCGTTATTTTGATCTCGCGTTGCGTGGACCTCAAAATCCTCCAGCACCTCGCGAATGAAATCGACATGGCAGATAGGACATTGCAGAGTCATGAGGGTCCTCCTCGGGCATCACAATGGTTGTGTGCTGATAATTCCATTTTTGCGATGCGAGCTGCTGGATTCAGGTGGCCTGGATTTTTGTCAAGAAAGGTTCGTTCACCATTCGCATCCGGTGCGTCTTTCCCCTGGCAGCATCAGCGGCAGGCGCTGTCGGTTACGAGTCGGGAACTGCACCTGACAATTGATCATCCTCAACGGGATGCAACTCGTAAACATGCAGCGGCTCGTAACTGAATGGGCATTCGGCCGCGCGGATCAACTGAAACGTGACTGAATCCGCGCATCGCGCACACCGTGGGAAATGCTCACCCTTGCAGATGGTGACGGCGTGCGGCAAACGGTGTGCGGCGTGGATGACTCGATAGATACCACTCTGGGGGACTGGCTGGCCGGTATGATAGGTGACAGCGGACATCAGCAGCGCTCAACTTGACTGCCAATCCTAACAATCCCCGTTCCATAACGTGGACGCCAAGTTGCGCGAACATGTGCATTGTGCGGCAGTTCATCTGGCTCAGGATTAGATAGATCGAATTACGATAGATACCCTATCCATCTAAGGTCGAACCCCATGGCCGGAAATGCTGCCGGCCATGGGTCGTCTCACAAACAGGGACAGGCAAAGAGAAACGCGCCTTCTACTGCGGCGGGGCGTGCATCTTCATCATCATCCGCATGGGCCCTTCAACCTGCTTGTAGCCGCTCGGCACCTGAAAGAGTGACGCACCCGGTTCACCCTGCTTGATGTTGGTCAACTGAAACACGGTCTCGCCCAACCGCGGATCGTTGCGTTTCTGCAGTACGACGGTTTGCAAATCCGGCGAAGTCCAGGTTTCGAGCGTGATCTGGATGGGCTGTTCATTCCCGATTGCGCCGGCCGGGATGGTACGTGTGACCCGCTTGCCTTCTGCGGCTATGCCGTTAATTTCCTGGGTGCCCAGCGATTCGGTTTTTACTTCGCCTTGTTCCTTTGAGGCCACCCCTTCCCGCAACTTCTGCATTCTTGCGCGCATCCGCGTCATATTCATGCCCGACTTTGCCTCCGACTTCATCACGCGCGCCGTTTGCTTTTCAGGGTTCAGCATGTAGGTGGCGTGGGCAACAGGATCATGAATGAAAACCATTTTGGATCCATTCACCTGAAGCGGTCCCATTCTGTCCAGGACTTGTTCGCGACGGGTGCGGCCTTCACTGTCTCGGGCAACAAACCCGCTCTGCTTGTGCACAATTCGGTTCCCATCGGCCAGCACCTGGGTGGTCTCTGTTGTCGCTGTTGCGCTATAGGGGGCGCCTTTTACAACTTTGCGATCCATCCGCCCGACAAAAAGGAACGTGCCGCGGGCTGGTGCGTCCATCAGGATGACCGGCTCCCCCGCTTCAGGAGCTGGGGATTGTTGAGCGAGTGCCAGGCCGGTGAATGCCAGGAACCCGGCGGCGGCAAGATGCAGCATTTTCATAAGCAGTTCTCCTTGACAAATCGTTTTACTGAACCAACCGCACTGCGTACGGCGTACCGTCGCGGTCGGCAATGAAGTCGACAGTCACAGGCTGGTCCGAGAGATATCCGGCAATCGGCGCGCCCAGCATGCGCAAGTCTGACTCCGGGAGCTCAACCCTCACCACTTGAAGCTCTCCGCTGGAGGTGGCGGGATCGTAGCTGGGAAGAGGGACGAATCCATCCGCTTCGCCAACGACCCGTGCGTGTTGCGCTGCCCAGGGGTGGGCCGGGCTGGGATGAACCAAGGCTTTTCCTGCCGCCACACTGGGCCTCCCTAGAACTTCTGCCGGCGCGCCCTTGCCCGGCTGAGCCACCACTTTCGCTGATTTATGAGCATCCCGGACAGGCTGCGTGTTGAGCAGCAAAGCGACGGCGATCAGGCAGGCGGCAATTGCTGTCGCGGCAATCAGTCTCATATCTCGCCTGCGGCGATGGTGGTGGTGGAATCTATCCAGCAGCGCTCTTTCAACCTCAGCGGGTGCCTTGCTGTCTCCGGCTGATGCCAGGCGGCGCAGCGCGGCTGAGAGCAGAGCTTCCGACGGCTCACGAATTGGATCTATTTCACGCATTTTTCACAGCTCAGCTTTTTCTTCAGGAGTTTGCGCCCGCGGTGTACGCGCGATGCCACCGTTCCCGGCGAACATTGCAGCAGTTCCGCCGCCTGCTGATAACTCAATTCTTCCAGGTCGCAGAGCACCACAGCCTCCCGGTACTGCTGCGGCAACCGTAGTACCGCTGCCCGCAGGGTTGCAACCAGTTCGCCGTTGGTCAGGTCCTGAAGGACGTCCAACCCGGCAGCGACCGCAAATTCATCCTGGTCCAGCGCCTCTTCTTCGAGCGCCTGTTCGCCGCTGACGTCCTGAATCGCCCTCCGCGTAATGTTTCGCGCAATGCCAAAGAGGTAACTGCCTACCGAGCCCCGGGCCGCGTCGTAGCCCTTCGAATTTGTAATGATCCGGGTGAACACTTCCTGGGTCGTCTCCTCGGCTGTTGCTCTGTTTCCGCTCATATGCAGGGCGAACCGGAAGATCGGGCCCTGGTAGCGGTCATAGAACGCTTTGAAGGCCTTTTCGTTCCCCCTGGCGAGCTGCTGGAGCAACTCCTGGTCATCCTTCACGAATTCCGCCATGGTATCGCCCGCTGCTCCGGCTTTTGCTCCTATTCTCCATTGCGCGAATTTGAAGATTTCTTCCACGTTTTTTTGGTTGGGAATTCTGCCAGGGCGATGTCTAATGCTCGTTCACAGGTTCAGACGAAGGCGGCCGGGAGTGGTAATCTCGATTTCGAGCAGCCGGCGCCGTCCTGCTATTCTAATGGCGTTTTTGGAGCCCTATGGTTGAAGCCAAAGTTAAATGGATTGACGGGGAGCGCTTTGCGGCCATCGCCAGCAGTGGACATGCAACGGTCATCGATTCCGATCGTGACCGGAATACCGCATCCGGTCCCATGGAGTTCGTTCTCATGGGCCTGTGCGGCTGCACCGCGACCGACGTGGTTTCGATCCTGCACAAAAAGCGCGAACCTTTTACAGCCGTGGAGGTATACGCCGAGGCGGAACGTGCTCAACAGCCACCTACCGTCTATACTTCCATTCACCTGATATTTAACATTTCAGGCCCCGTATCGCGAAAGGCCGCCGAAGACGCGGTTCGTCTTTCTGAAGAGAAATATTGCGGGGTGGCGGCCATGCTCAGAAGCACCGCGAAGATTACTACGGAAATTCGCTTGTTGGCCGCGGAAAACACGGCTCCGAACGTCCCCGAGCCCGCGAAATAGTGAAGCTGGAGCCTGGGGAATGGAATCTTATGTCACAGGGGGAAAGATGACAGGGAAGAAAGTGGTAGTTTACAGCTCGCCCGGTTGACCGCCATGCTCCTGGGCCAAGGCCTACCTTTCGGAGAAAGGGATTCCGTTTGAAGTAAAGGACGTCAGCATGGACCAGCAGGCCGTCTTCGAACTGGTTCGAACCTACAAAAGCCGTTCCACACCCACCATTGTCGTTGGCGACCAGGTCATGATCGGATTCGATCCTGACCGGCTGGACCAGTTGCTTGCCGACTAGCGCTACCGAAGAACAGACCAGCCCCCGCAGCGGCGATCGGCTTTCACATGCCTGGCGGGGGTACTTTTACATCGCCGCAGCCACCTTCTGTTGGGGCGCAGCCGCAACCGTTGGTAAAGCCATCTTCAACGGCCGGGTTTTTGCCGGACGCGCTCTCATCTCGCCGCTTGTCCTCTCGCAAGCGCGTACAACATTCGCAGTAACGGTGCTTGCCGTGCTGATGCTGTTTCGCTTCGGACCGGCTTTCTTTCGTATTTCCCGTCGCGATCTCCTGCTTTGCATCCTCACCGGCACTCTTGGCCTGGCCGGCTCGAACTATTTCTATTACTTATCCATCCAGAAGGCATCAGTAGCAATTGCCATCACGCTGCAATACACAGCTCCTGTCTGGGTGCTGATCACCATGGTGCTCCGGGGCCGGGATCGGTTTACTGTTCGCCGCGTTGCGGCGGTTGTGTTGGCGATGTTTGGAACTGCACTGGCTATTAATGTCTTGCACTCCGGCCTGAATCTGAAGGCCGTTGGCGTATTGGCCGGAATCATTGCTTCCTTCTCGTATGCGTTTTACAACATTGTCGCCCAGGCACTGGTCAGCCGGAATCATCAGTTTAAAGTCATGTTTTACGCGTTGCTGGCAGCCTCCATGCTATGGCTCATCCTTAACCCTCCCGGACGCCTTATTGCCGAGCATTTCACGGGGTCGCAATGGAGTTTCCTGTTTCTGTTCGCGTGCCTCTCCACGCTGTTGCCGTATTTCTTCTATTTCACGGGGCTCAAATATCTGGATCCCACCCGGGCGATCATCGCCAGTTGCCTTGAGCCGGTATTTGCGATTCTGTTTGCGGTGAGTTTTGTGGGTGAAGTTCTGATCCCGGTGCAGGTGGTCGGCATTGCCGCGGTGCTCGCTGCCACAATCATGGTTCAGACAAGAGCGGCATTGGCAGCAGAATAATCCAATCCTTCCAAAAATTGAGAGGCGGCCGTTGCCGGCCGCGGCCGTTGCCGGCCGCCATCTCAAATCCATACTGAGTCCTAGAAGGTTGGCCCCGGCTGAGCATCCGGTGTGAAGTCCTGGCGATAACTCAGGTTATCCACGTCCCGGAACATCGGGGTACCCGGAGGAAGCCCCTCGGGCGTGGTGAAGAGCGTGTCGAACTTGTATACGCGGTTTGGCGGGTGATACACGGCGTTGTTACAGCACTTGAACACGCCGGTGTCATACGTCGAATAGAAGAGACTCACCATTGAGCCCTTGTAGTTCAAAGTCTGACCTGTCCAGTTTTCCAGGAAACGCAAGAAATTGTGAACTCCGCCATCCGTGCCGTACGCGAACTGGTTGCCGCTGATCCAGTTCGGGGCAGGGAAGGTGAGGTTCTTGCCCGCTGCGATCGCAGTCCTGTAGTACGTGGTTGCGGCAGGGCGCGATGTGGCGCTTGCGGGCGCCGTGAAGCTGTTCTGGTCGGTCCAGTTGTTCGACAAGAGCGTCACTGCGTCGGCGATGATCGCCGCCGCAGCATGTGCCTGTTCCACCGGAGGATTGTTCCAGGTGGTATCTGCGGCATTGGTGTTGTAATCGCCAAGGATGTAAACAGGATTTTCCGCGGCGACCGTGAAACCACCCGTACCATCAGGACGCGTGGGAAGATTGCCCAGCGTGCCATCCACCAGCTTCAATACGTGGCGAGCTCCGGTTACCCGATTCTTCCTGCCGGTCTTCGAGCAGGTGCCGATGCGAGGCGAATAGGGATTCGGTGGATTTGTATTCGTGTTAATGCCAAAAGCATCCCCGACGTTTGTCGCCCCATAGTTGTCCAGGACACAATTGCCGTTCACGTCTTCCGGGGATGGTGGTCGCGACAACGGGTTTGTCGGCGGGCACACACTGGTGGGTGGCTCCAGCACGCCGTCTACTGTGCCGGATAGGCTGGCGGCATTGATTGTGTCCTCAAAGCCATACTCACCTTGGATTTTATTTCCATTGTTGGGATTGGGCAGCATGCCGCGACGATCAGAGAAATAGAGGATATATCCATTCTCTTTCTGAAAGTCTACGCTAGGGCCGCTACCGGCAGGGTCCTGGAACCAGCGCCTCAGGTTGCCTACATCCAGTTCAACCGCATTCATTACGCCATTAGGAGCGCAGCTTGTCGATGAGGAGCCTGCGTCTCGAATTTCTCCTTCGCGCGCATCATAGAAGTTGATGGGAAGCCAGTTGTACTGCGAACCATTGCCGCTGGTGGCGAGACCTGTGGTGGCTTGTTGCTGGAACACCAGGATCGCATTCGGATTTACCTGATTCGTTCCCGCTGTAACGGGGGGAGTCACTCCGCGAGAAAATCCCAGGGCCAGCCACTCATTCGTGATGGGATGCCAGAGTCCCGCGGCGTCCCTGTATTCCACCCGCAGCCAGCCATCGATCATTGGCCATTCCTGCGTGCCTCCGGGGACGCTTTGCCCGTGATAAGTCAGGGGCGTGACATAATCAGCATCGCATCTGCCAGCGCCGCAGTTAGTATTTGCCTCGCCGAAGTAGTATGTATTGCTGCCGACAGCTACGCCGTTTTGCAACGTCGTGGCTCCGCCGGGAGGTGTATATAAGCCTTGCAGGCTGGAAGGAACCTGGCTCACAAGCTGCACGTCCTCGCCGTCGACCCCTGATCCATCCAGATGGTTTTCCTGCGGCGTATCGCTCAACAGGACCCTGATCGCGGCCTCATTGGCCAGACGAGCCTGTCCGGTTGGGCCGTTTGGGTCTTCTCCGGCCGGCGGGCGGCGGATGATTTCAAACGGCTGGGCGGGTTGTGCTCCAGGATTGTTGGGATCTGTGCCGGTGAAGGGAAGCGTCAGTTGTACGGCGCCAGTTCCCCCGGGCTGGCCATTGTTCCCGTCAATAATCCAGCTGTTGAACTTAACCTGCGAGGTATTGAGCCAGCTAGGATTTGTATTTTGGGCCGAGTTCGGACCGCCTACGACGCTGCCTTCATTCAGAGCTATGGTTTTGCAATTCGGCCCCCCAGGTGCAAGCGGATTAAAGTTATTGCAGCCTCCTGCTGCTGAAAGTACGTACACCCGCCCACTGTTGTTGTTCCCTGCTGAGGACAAGCCATTCGGAAGCACCGCGCGGATGATGTTGCCGTAGGCACTGATCTTGTCCTCAAACCCGATTGTGGCTGCGTTGGATACACCGAGATAGAGATCGCCGTTGGTGTGAACTCTGCCCGCAAAGGTCAGGTCCGGGCTGCTGAAGAATCCCAGGTCGCTTTGTGAAAACACACCAAACTGGAAGACAGGAATCATCGCGATTTCAACATTCCGCATCACTGTTGCTTCTGCCCCGAGCCCTGTCTGTACCGTAGCGGAGAGCTGGATGGGTATCAGCTGGGCGAACAAACCTGCGTTCGGCCCGCTGCTGATGACACCGAATTTTGAGACCAGGCCTCCTGTGGCGGGGTCAATCTGGGGCGTAAAAGTATAGTTTTTGTAAGTGACTCCGGGAGTGTTTGCCGGCTTGAGGCTATTCAACCCCGCAATGTCAGCAACGGTGGGCGCCTGCCGGTTTGCCAGTTGTGTCGCCAGATCGGCGGTCATCTTCTCAACCGCTCCTTCTGCGGCATGGAATGCGACGGTGTTCTGGGTATCGCCGCCTCCGACGCGAGTTTCAGTCTGGACCATCACGAAGAGTCCGAGCGTAACTGCTGACAACAGTAAAACGAGCAATAACACCATGATCAGCGCGTAACCGCGGGAATCCGAAGGTCGTTCTGCGTAGGCGAGGCCTTTTAGCTTGCGCGGGAATTTTCTGTGCTCTATGCAACTCATCGCTATACTTCTCCTCATTGATACCGGTCTTTGAAACTCATATTTCGCGCGCTGATCTGGGTTTGCAGATCAATGGTTTCAAAACCCAGGCTTCGGGGGAGTTGCTTTTTGGCGGTAAGGTGCTGGATGTTTACTTTGCGAATCATGTTGGGGCTGACGCCAACCGACGCCCCGGCGTCCTTGGAGTTGACCAGGAGATTGCCGTTGGCATCGTAGGTGTCATAGCTGAGCCGAAAATCAACGATATTCTCGGCGACAGGGACCGCTGGTTGTCCGTTAACCTGTCTCATGAGGCGGGGAATGACATTCCCGGTACCGTCGGTCCAGGTGGAAAGGTAATACGTAATTACCCAGATTCGACGTGCCTGCGCCGGGCTGGCGCTTCCGACGAAGTCATCCAGATCTCCGGATGTACCGGGCTGATTGAAATTGAGGACATCGCCGCTCAAAAAGGGAACGGTGAAGGTCTTCGTATTGACTCGGTTCACCGCGCCTGTGACCTCAGCAATAGCGGCTTTTCCAGCTCCATTCTGGAAGAAGACAAGATCGCCGGGAACCAGTCCGACGCTCGGATCGTCGACCGTCTGTGGCGGAGGTGCTGGCAAGGGGTTCGGCGCGGTAAAGGTAACCTGTGTTGCATTTGCGTTAAATGCAACGCTGTATTGATCAAGAGCGAATGCAGTATCTGCATACACCACAGTGACGACATCGCTGTTGGGTTGGGTGCCATTCAATTTCGGTCCCAGCCCAGGGCCGGGGACTATGTATGTCAATTGTCGATTGGGAACGTTGATGCCATTGGAGACGCCCGCACCTGCGAATGGCACATAGCAGGCGGCTGTCTGATCGCATCCGTATTTCGGGTTCGGTCCTCCTCCGATGGGAAGACCCACTCCGCCGTTGGGAAGGCCTGCGCCTGCCAGGCTGATATCTCTAATGATGAGATTTTCAGAGGCGCGAAGGTCCTGCTGCATTTGCGCTCGTGCGGAAACCACTGTTGCAACGTCGTTGCCCTGCTTAAACATGGTTAGCCCGGCCCCCAGGACCAGGAGGCTCAGCGCCATCGCCACCAGCAATTCGACCAGGGTAAAACCCGAACTTGCCTTCGACCGGAGTCGCATAAAACCGCCTTTAACGGTACTGGGAAATAAAACCTGTCATCGAGTAGTTCTTGATCGTGTGAAGGGGAGGGACACTGTAAGTGATCGTGACGCTAATTGTGCGGAGCGCCGGTGTGTTCGCTACAGGTGTGATCGCAATAGTACGGCTGAAATTGTTCAGCGTAATGTCATCCGCCGTGCCGACCACACCATCGGGTCCAGCCAGAATCACGGGGCCGGCACCGGCGTCGTCCGCGGTGCCGAGAATTCCGTCAGGTCCGGCCTGATTGATCGCCTGTGGGCCGGTTAAAAAGATGCCGTCCGGGTTTGTTCCCGCGCCGATATTCTGGATCTGAAGCCATTGGACCTGCGCCGTATTGCGGGCGGTGAAGATGCTTTCCATCGCCTCTGTGGCCAGTTGCTTGGCGATCAGGTCTTGTTGCGAACCGTGAGTGGCCGCCATGGCAAAGCCCAGGGCGCTCAGCAGGCCCATGAGCGCAATCGTCAAAACAACAATGGCGATCAACACTTCCATTAAAGTGAATCCCGCAGCTGACTTTCGGCGACGTGCACGATTGTCTTTCATGGTTGCCCCCAGACTGCCACGCCCGTGTTGCTATTGGAATGCAGACGCCAAGGCTTCAAGTGGCTTGTAAGACCCCACAAGGTCACGGCGCGCGAGCTCAGCAGGTCACCCGGTTGTGCGAGATAAACGACGCCATTGTTGATATGGCCGTTCTGGTCCCTCGCAGTTCCATCCGGCAAGAAGAAAACTCGCGTTGCTCCGCCCAACCCAAAGTCGGCATCGAAATCAACTGCGCCCGTGATGGCTCCGGACCCGAAGCCGTCGGGTGTTGTTGCCGGCGTGGATGGTATGCCAGGTTCGGCATCAAAGCTCACCCCGGGTGGCAACTGGTTCCGGAGAACCACGGTTCCTGTTGCCGTCTGGGTAACCGTGATTTGGTTGGGCAGCGTGAAATCAACCTGATAGACGCACCGGTTTGCTGACGCCAGTCCATGGGCGCGCCCCAGCGTGTCCAATGTCATCTGCAGAGCCGAATTGATCCGCATCGCTCGAAGGGCCGGCGGAAGGCTGAATAGCGATATCGCCGCTGCAATCATCATGATTGCAACAACAAGAGCGGTTTCAATGAGCGTGAACCCGGCTTCGCGCGGCCGGATTACAGGAGGGCGATGGTCGCTTTTTGAATATTCGTTTGTCATACGCACAGAGCCGTAACTAAAGATCCCGGAAGGGCTTTCGTAACAGCACCGCGTAGACCATCAGCGGCAGTGGATACGAGCCAAACCAGCAGCCCGGAATCCGTAGTGATAAAGATTGTGTCTCTGCCAGCCTGCATCAACAAGTTACCAAAGTCATTTTGCGCAACCTTACCAAAGTTTTTCCGTCGCACAGGTACTCTTCTGGAACCCATCCGCTGATTGCAGGCCAATTCTCGGAATTCAGACCTGCGGCTTGGTACAATACCGGCATGACTCGCATGCGACCAGCCCTCGTTTCGGGTTTACTTTTCTGCATTGTTGCGATGGCCCAGGACAAGCCACCCACCGCCACGATGAATCTTCTTGTTGTGAGGGCAACCAACGGCAAGCCGGTGAAAAATGCCGAAGTAGTCCTGCACATGCTGGACAGAGATGGCAACGAGAAGCAGGACGGATTGGAATTGAAGACCCACGAAGACGGCAAAACATGGACTGACGGGGTTCCCTATGGCAAGGTCAGAATTCAGGTGATTGCTCGTGGCTTCCGCACTTGGGGGAACGATTTTGAGGTGAGCAAGCCCAGTATGCAAGTCACCATCAAATTGCAGAAACCGCGACCGCAGTTTTCCATTTACAAATAGTCCTACAGCCTGAAGAGCCAGTTCGCAGACCATCCTCGAACCAGTTGGCTGCGTTGCCGGTTACCTTGACAGAACCCGTGCCGGAGTGTCATTTCTAGTAGTTTTATTGTTTGCGGCAAATTATGCAAAGGGGACCGCGCGAGTGAAGGTAAGGGTCTTTTTCCACGGCAAATGTTTTGACGGCGCCTCCTCGGCTGCGCTGTTCTCCCGCTTTTATCGCGAGCGCATCCGAGAAGATGCAATATTTCAGTTCACTGGCCTGGTTCATCGTGCAGGAGCGCTTTTCGATGAAACTGAATTTGACGGCGACGAGAATGTCATCGTCGATTTCAAGTATTCGGCATCGCCGCAGATCACATGGTGGTTCGACCATCACCAGAGCGCCTTTCTCACGCCTCAGGACGCTGAACATTACCGCACTCACGACAAGAGCCACAAGTTCTACGATCCGGAATTCAAGTCCTGCACCAAGTTTCTGGCGCAGGTAGCACAGGAAAAATTCGGGTTTGACCCGTCTCCGATCGCCGAGCTGATCGAGTGGGCTGACATCATCGACGGCGCACAGTTTGAGTCGCCGCAGCAGGCGGTGGAAATGGCTGAACCGGCCATGAAACTCACGATGGCCATTGAATCCACCAACGACTCAGAATTTCTCCCCCGTCTGATTCCTTTTATGGTTACAGAACCGCTCGCGAGCGTGATCAATGAGCCATTCGTAGCCGTTTTGATCCCGGCCCTCATGCAGCGTCACCGCGAATCTATCGGTATCATCCGCCGACATTCCGAATGCCGGCAGCAGACTATTTTTTTCGACATCAGTGATTACGATCTGGAAGGCTACAACAAGTTCATTCCTTACTATCTCCATCAGGATTCTGTATACAGCGTCGGGCTCAGCCGCAGCAGTTTTCGTGTGAAAGTCTCCGTGGGCTCGAATCCCTGGACGAAGAAAGAGAACATGGTGAATCTGGCAAAGATTTGTGAACGTTACGGAGGCGGAGGGCACGCCCGTGTTGGCGCCATCTCATTCCCTCCGGACCAGGCCATTCTCGCCCGCAAGGCAGCCAGCGAAATCGTCGAGGAGCTGCGCGCTTCCGCGTAGCCATCCCATCTGGTTTCGGTGACTATGTTCGGTTCGTGCTAAGGCTGCTCTAACCCTCTACTCGGAAAAAAACGCCGGGAACGTTGAACCAGAGTTGATGCTCCGGTAGCCTCGTCATGTCCTCACAAAAATGAGGTTCCCGGTCAACTCTGAGATTCAGGTGTACCGAATGAAAAAGCTGATTGCCGGTGCCGCTTTGGCGGCCTTGTCTTTGAGCACAATAGCGCAGCAACCGCCCAAACTGAAGTCCCAGGCGCCTCAGCAGCAGAAGCCTGCCCCTGCCCGTCTCACGCCGCAGCAGAAGTTTGTGCTGGACACGGTAAACATGGCTGTAGCGTTGCCTGAGCCCGATCCGCAGGACCATCTGCGAGTGCTGGCCAGCGCGGCGGATGTGGTAGCGACCATCGACCACAAGAAGGCCAGGCAACTCTGGCGCGAGGGTGTGCGCATAGAATCCGAGTTGATTCGAGTCGGCCAACGGCCTGCCATCTCATTGATGGCCAGCGGTGAGGCGGATTGCCAGGCGGCATTGAGCTTTGTGGAGAACCTTCCTGACAATGCTGCTTTTCAAGCCGAGCAGTCTCTCATCGGAGCGGTGACGTCGTGTCCAAAACAGACCCTCAATGCGGTTTCGCGGAAACTTGACGCTGCTCTGGACAAAGGGATTGTTCCGTCTCGTGCTCTGATGGCCACCATTGAAGCTCAGGGCAGCCGGTCTCAGTGGTCTCAGGTCCACTTTGAAAAGATGTTCAATTCTCTCCCCGACGCGCACGATTATGCGGGCGAAGCAGAAAATTTTGCCGCGATGTATGCACAGATGGCTCCGAACCTGGACAAGGAGCTGGCCAGTCGCACGGGCCTGGAGTTGCTGGATTGGCTGGGCAAGCTGCAGGACAGCGCTTTGCGAACCATGGCCATTCACATCACAGCCGGGGCAATGCAACAGGCGCTCGGTGAAAAAGACTACGAAGGTGCGCTGCAGCAGGACGTGGTTGCAAATTCAGTGGTGCAAAACCCGGGGGCGACCCGTGAAATTGAACGTCCGCACGAGGATACGGTCTCAGTTCTTGAAGCCATGGACAAGGTAGGAACTGACCAGACTGAGAACTTACGTGGGCTGCCCCCTGTGGAGCGGGCGCGCCAGGCTGCGGCCAGCGGCTTTGCCGCCGGTACCGCAGGCCACAAGACCCAGGCAGCCAGGTATTTTGATATGGCATTTGACGCCGTGAACGAGGCATGGGACGCGCGTACCCCCAAGACGGATACTTCTGCCCTGGTGCAGGAGGTGGGAGAAGCTGCTGCCCAGGTGAACTCGCTGGATGCGCTAACCAGGGCCCAGGCTCTGCGGGATCCTTCCGCGCAGGCCATCGCGATGCTTGCGGTCGCGCGCGTGGTTGCCAGCAACGGGATAACCCCTCAATGAGTTCGGGTAAAAGCCACCCTTCTTCCTGTTCCGCCAGTTGAGGTACGTAAACGTGTTAAGCTGTGATTCCAAACAAGGAAATCAGGGTTCCCATTTGGTCGAAATCATCGAAGTGAAATGCCCCAAGTGCAACCGCGGCTTCAGGACCGTCCCGGCTGTGGTGGATCATGCCGGATCGGTCTACTGTTCCGTGTGCGGAACCCTCATGACGATATCCGCGCCCCAGCCCGTCCATGTTCTAAGGAGCAAGCCGGATGCAGCCTGAGTCACAGTTGCCGTGCTTGGGTGGGTCCAGTCGCAGCACCATCGCGCATTCGGACCTTTCCGCCTATTTCGTACTCTCTACCTTGAGGTTGTTCTTCACGGAGAACACTCCCGGGACCGAATTAGCGCGAAGCCCAGCCTGGTTCTTGTCAGCCTGACTGTTCACTGCTCCATCCAGCGTCACATGACCACCGTCCACGATAATGTGTATCGGGGGAACCGCTTGTATCGCGTACGGAAACAGGCGGTTGTCATTGAAAATCGCTCGCGCCACCTCGCGGCGAATAAGGTCATCGTTCGGCGAAGGCGGCAGTATCTGAATTTGATTATTGACCGTTGTTACGCCCTCAATGTGCTTGACCGCATCTTCTGCCTCGCTTTTCAAGACGGCGTTCCGGACATGTCCCATAAGGGTTACGGTATGGCCGTTGACCTTGTAGGAAAGATTGTCAAAGATCGAAAGCTGCGGCAGCATGGTGAGTTGGTGGTACACGTCTTGCGTGATTCTCTCCTGCATACGCTGGTTTCCTGCTGAAGACTGATCTAGGGGCGCGGATTGCGCCCATCCGGAAGCAATCATCAGCAGGCACAAGGCAATGATCGACCAACTCGAAGGAATCCTTCTCATCCTGGTCTCCTCTCTTATTTTTTTAACCTAATTGCGTTGGATGCGCGTGGAGCGTGCTTGGCGGGCCGAGGGGCAGCACCTCAGTAAAAAGCACTATTAGAAGATTCTTAAGAATCTAAAGCTGGCGAGAGAGCACTGCTGATCTCAGGTTGTTTTTTGCTCCACTATGTTTTGCAGACGGTGTTATCATTCTCAGCAACTCTGAACAGGCACAAAAGGTTGTTTCCATAAAGGTTTGGGAGAGAAGCGTTCCTTTTGGATATGTTGCAGTATCTCGCAAGTTTCATGGTCAGTGTCGCCGTTTCGGCACTCCTGACATGGCTGGTACGTGATGCGGCCAGCCGCTTCGGGCTGGCGAAGCCTCCGGATTCATCGCGGCATATCCACTCTACGCCAATCCCGCGCCTCGGCGGATTCGCTGTTTTCGTCACGTTTGTATCCCTGTTCATCGTGTACCTGTTCGCCACGAACCACAAATGGGGTGCAGCCCCCAACAACAACGGCGTCGTGCGGATTGTGCTCATTGGGGCTGTGTTTTTTCTCGTAGGTCTGGTGGATGACCTAATCACCATCAAGCCGCGGGTTAAGCTGCTGGTGGAAGTTGCCGGAGCTGTCGCACTCTACCAGTCCGGGATCCACCTGGGTTTCTGCACCACCCACGCGGGCGCACTCTGGGCCAGAGCAATTTGTCTGGGTCTGACTGTATGCTGGGTAGTTTTGATATGCAACGCCATCAACCTGATTGATGGTCTCGATGGCTTGGCCGCAGGCGCTGCATTGTTCTCCATGGTGACCATCTTCACTCTGGCCGTCGGAAGCCGGCCCGGGGTGGCTACCGCAACTACGATCCTTGCAGGCAGCCTTTTTGGATTCCTCATCTTCAACTTTAATCCGGCCTCCATTTTCCTCGGCGATTCCGGGAGCCTGTTTGTAGGATTTGTTCTCAGCGCGTTTGTGCTGGCCGAATCGCAACGCCAGATCTCCACCATGGACAGCATTCTTGTCCCGGTGGTGTCATTTGCACTTCCTTTAACTGACGTTTGCCTGAGCCTGCTTCGCCGCTTCCTCAGCGGGCACTCTATTTTTGGCGCCGACCGCGAGCATATTCACCACAAGCTTCTTGAACTCGGGCTGACACAGCGGCAGGTCGTATGGGTGCTCTACGGGATTTCAGCGCTCTGCGCGGTACTGAGCCTTTTTCTGCTCAGTCCTTCCGTTTTGGCGCTTATTCCCGTCGCGGCGATCATGCTGATGCTGGTTTTCTTTGGTCTGCGCAAGCTCAAATATCCTGAGTTCGGGGAATTCCAGCGCATTGGGCAGCGGCTGAAACTCCAGAAAAAAGTATTTGCGCGAAACATCGTTCTCCGAAAGGCGGCTGCCGGGCTGGAGTCTGCGCATGACGCGGCGGGAATAGCCGCCATCCTGGAAGAGTGTCTCGCCGACGATTTTGACGGGTTCGAGATTGCCCTCGACGAAAAGTTTGCTCCCGAAGGATTCCTGGACAATCCTGACCCGGGCCGATCCATCAAACTGCAGTGGAGAGCCAGCAGGGAACGGCTGATTCTTACACTTGATCTTTGCACTTCAAGAGGCCGCCCTATCGGTCGTTTCTCCATTTACCAGAGTACCGGCAGGCTTCTTTTGATCGATACCGAATTGCTCAAAGGAGCATTTCGACATGCGCTGGAACGCGCCCTGGAGAACGCGACGGCACGTTCTCTTCTGCGTGAGTTGCCTCTTGCCGGAATCCTGCAGTCGCAAGAAGCTGCTGCTGTCCCTGCCGGTCATTTTGAAAATGAAATTTAGCTCCTGCGATTGCTGCCCGTCGATTGCGTCAGGCAGATTGGGGAACGCTCGTCACTCACGTCTCTGAAGATACGGCTTTGGCCTGCCAATCAATCCGCGTCATATCTCAAACCGCGGCTCATGCCAGAGGGATTTTCTCAAGCCATCGTGCAATCCTGACTTGCCAGCGCAACTCTGATGTGATCGCGTCCTGCAACAGACTGGCAGCAACGGGCTCCCCATGTACCAGGTACGTGCTATCCGGCCGGGAGGAAAAGGTTCGCAGCCAGTGCACCAGTTCCTGGGTATCGGCATGATCGCTGAACTGTTCGAGGGCAGCCACCTGGGCGCGGATCTCCACTTCCTGGGAGAAAATACGAACTTGCTTTGCGCCGCTCTTGGTGATGGCGCCGCGCGTCCCGGGCGCCTGGAATCCGATGAAGATCACCTGGGTGCGCGGATCCGGCAGCCGCAGCATCAGGTGATGCAGCACTCGTCCTCCGGTGACCATGCCGCTGGAAGAGACAATGATGCAGGGAAAGCGTACGTCGTTGATTTTCTTGGATTCCTCCTGCCTGGCCGCGAACGTAAAGCCAGGCCACTGCAGCGGTGATCCATACTTTCGGATCAACTCACGCGCTTCCTCGTTGAATTCACCACTGTATTTCAGAAAAATCTCCACGGCCTTGATGCCCATGGGACTGTCGATAAATACAGGGACGCGTGGAAATTGATTTTTCTCCATCAATTCTTTCAGCAGGAACAAGAACTTCTGTGTACGTTCCACGGCAAACGCCGGGACTACAACCGAGCCCCCGCGGCGCACCGTGTCGCTGATCAGATCGGCCAGTTGGGGACGCACGTCTTCGCGAGGATGAACCCGATTTCCGTACGTGGATTCCATGACCAGAATCTCAGCACTTTCGTTCGGAGCAGGCCCGGCTTGGACAACGCGTCCGGGTGCTTCCTTCAAGGGGACGCGTCCGATGTCGCCGGTGAAAAGGTATTTGTGCTGCCGTCCATCGTGCTGAAGAAAAACTTCAACCATCGCCGACCCAAGGATGTGCCCGGCGTGCACAAAACGGAAAGAGAAGTCGGGACCAAGCCTCCTCTGTTCTCCGAAACTTACCGGCTCAAACAGATCCATGCAATTCTGCGCTTCTTCCAGCGTATAGAGCGGCAGCGCAGGCGTGTGTTTCGAGGTGCCTTTCTTGTTGTGATATCGCGCTTCTTCTTCCTGAAGGTGGCCGGAGTCGGGAAGAACGACACCGCACAGGTCGATTGTGGGCGGCGTTGCGTAAATTCTGCCCTTAAATCCCTCTTTGGCCAGCCGTGGGATCCATCCGCTATGGTCCAGATGGGCATGCGTGAGGATGACTGCATCAATCTCCCGTGCGGGAACCGGCATGTCAGTCCAGTTCTTAAGCCGCCATTCCTTTTGCCCCTGAAACATGCCGCAATCGACCAGCACTTGCAGTCCGCGGCGGCCAGCGGTATCGGACGATGTGTTGATGAGATGTTTCGATCCTGTGACGGTGCCGGCGGCACCTAGAAACTGTATGTAAGGCACGGCGTTCTCGAATATTTTGGATTGGTTGATCATTTCACAGCAGTTGGAGTCGGGATGACAAGCGCTGAATCAGCTTTAAGGAAAAACTAATTGAATGGCTGTTCGTTTTCGCACACTGGCGTGCGCAAGCGAACAGCGAGTCCGCTGCCCCCTTCTTGCAGATCAGTGTAAGTCATTGCGTATCTTTGTGTTGCGAGACGTGAGTTTCGGCACACAACGTGCCTTTCTGGCATTGTGCCCAAGGTTAAGGGCGATCTAAAGCTGCTCAGGAGCTGCTTTATGAACGAGCTAAAGAGATCAGGGTTGGGCCTGATGCTGGGATTGTGCTTGCTCGTACTCAATGCCTTTGCATCGTGGAATTCTGCGTCGCCGGACAGATCCAATAAGGCTGAGTCCATCACTCGGCACATCAGCATCCTGAAATCAGGGAAGGCGCAGGACAAAGCGGCAGCAGCTTATTGGCTGGGACAGCAGCACGTGGCAGCAGCCTCCGCTGTGGATTCCCTGATCGAATTGCTGGGCGACACCAGCGAGGTGAACCCAGTCAAGTACCGCTCCAGCAGGGTTCCACTACTCAAGATGACTTTGGGCGAAGAAGCGGCAGTTGCCCTGGTTAATATAGGCCATCCCTCGATTGATGCCCTCATTAAAGTGTTGAAGACATCTCCATTGGCTGAGGCGCGCAAGAATGCGGCATGGGCACTGGGTGCGCTGCACGATACCGGGGCCACAACTCAGATTTAGTCGTATAGTGGCATTCTTCAAACCAGTCACCGCTCAAGGCGGCAGGGATTCGTGTCAATTGAAGAGCGAGGAGTAAAGGGGATGCAGGGTCTTTTACAGGATGTTCAATACGGCTTTCGCATGCTGCTCAGGAACCCGGGTTTTGCTCTTGTGGCCGTCCTCACGCTGGCTCTGGGCATAGGAGCCAATAGCGCAATCTTCAGCCTGATTAACGCCGTTCTACTGAAATCTCTCGCCGTTCGGGATCCGCAGCAGTTGGTGATTGTAAGCGACCCGTCCATGGCCAACAGCAGGAATATTGGCTCTCCACGGACCGATGTTTATTCTTATCCGCTATACCGCGAATTGCGCGACAAGAATCATGTCTTTTCCGGGATGATCGCCTCCGGCCAGCAACACCGCGTTACCGTCGAAACCCCGGCCTTTGGCGCGGTAACCGACGATGCGACCATCAATCTGGTGACCGGCAACTATTTTTCCGTGCTTGGAGTGTCGCCGTTTCGCGGACGCACCTTACTGGCAGAGGATGACGCAGCCAAATCCCGGAATCCCATCGCGGTCGTCAGTTACGAGTTTTGGATGCGGAAGCTGGCTGAGGATCCCTCCGTTGTGGGCCAGACGGTCCGGCTCAACAAGTACCCTTACACGATTGTTGGAATCGCCGCACCGGGATTCTTCGGTGACACGGTGGGAGAAAAGCAGGATTTCTGGATCCCCATCACCATGCAGCCGCAGATGATGCCCGGAAGGCCCTGGCTGGACGACATTCAAGCGTCATGGTTGCGAGTGATGGCTCGGCTCAAACCCGGTATCAGCAGGCCTCAGGCGGAGGCGAACCTGAACCTCCTGTTTCAGCAGTGGCTGCAGGGGCCACAGGGACGCTCCATTGATCCGGGTGATCTCCGGGAGCTCAAGCAACAAAAGATATCCATTGCAGCCGGGGGGCAGGGCATCTCCGGGTTGAGAGCAGAATTCTCCCACCCGCTGGTTCTGTTGATGGCCATTGTCGGGCTCGTCTTGCTGATCGCATGCGTGAATGTGGCCAACCTGCTGCTGGCGAGGGCCAGTTCGCGCCAGCGTGAGATCGCGGTTCGACTGGCCATTGGCGCCAGCCCAGCACGATTGATCCGGCAACTGCTTACCGAAAGCCTGTTACTTGCCATTGCGGGCGGTCTCGCCGGACTGCTCGTGGCGCGTTGGGGGGCGGTCGGGCTGTTGAGGTTGAGTGTGAGTGCTCGTGTCGCTGAGGGATTGCCGGTCACGCCGGATTGGCGCGTTCTGGCCTTCACCGCTTGCGTGTGCGTTTTGACCGGATTGCTCTTTGGGTTGGTTCCGGCTTTGCGTTCCGCGAACGTGGCGGTTGCACCCACCCTTAAGGAGAGCACTACATCGCAAGCCGGCCCTGGACGGTTTCCCCTGGGCAAGATTCTGGTCGCGGCGCAGGTTGCAGTCTGCCTCCTGGTCTTATTTGCGGCCGGGTTGCTCGTACGCAGTCTTGCAAACCTGAAAAACCTTGATCTCGGGTACAGCCGGGACCGCATTCTGATGGCCCGGGTTGACCCTGTGGCCGCCGGATACAAGCCCGCTCAACTGGCCGGCTATGAACGCGAGATGCGCGCGCGGCTGGCGTCTCTTCCTGGCGTGCGCAGTGTAACCGCGTCTGAGAATGGCCTGTTCAGCGGTACCGAGTCGGCAGACACCATGAAGATTGAGGGTTACACGGCCGCGCGTGACCGGGACCGGGTGGTGTATTGGGACCAGGTCGGCGAAAATTACTTTCACGCTCTTGGTATTCCGGTTCTGGTGGGGCGTGAATTTGGCCCGCAGGATACCGCCACGTCTGCGAAAGTTGCCGTGGTGAATGAGAGCATGGCGAAATTCTATTTCGGGAACTCCAATCCGATTGGCCGCAAGATGTGGATGGATGATCAGGGGAACAAGGAGAAGCCGATTGAGATTGTCGGAGTCGCGCGCGACGTGCGTGATCATAGTTTGCGAGGACCTGTGCGGCGGCGCTTTTACATTCCCGCAGCGCAGGCGCTGGACTCCCTCTACGCGATCAACTTTGAGATTCAGACCGCCGGCAGGCCTCAGGATCTTATCGAGCCGGTGCGGAAAACGATTGCTGCACTGGACGCGAATGTGCCGGTGAGCCGGGTCCGGACGCTGGACGAGCTGGTTAATTCCTCTATTTCCAGGGATATTCTGGTGGCGCGTCTCTCTACCTTGTTTGGGTTCCTGGCGCTGGCACTGGCGTGCGTCGGCCTCTACGGCGTCATGTCCTACACGGTCAGTCGCCGCACCCGTGAGATCGGCGTTCGCATGGCGTTGGGGGCGCAACGAAACCAGGTCCTCGGGATGGTTCTGCACGAGGCGTTGAAACTAGTGCTCATTGGGATTGCGGTTGGCGTTCCAGTGGCTCTTCTGTCCAGCCGCATATTCAGTTCCATGCTTTTTGGCCTGAGCCCGGCGGACCCGCTCTCGATGCTTACGGTGATCGCGGTGCTGGGCGGCATCGCTACACTGGCCGGGCTTGTTCCCGCCAGGCGCGCAACGAAGGTGGACCCGATGGTGGCCCTAAGGTATGAGTAAGCCTGGAGGAAAGACAACTTGCTCTCGAATTTAATACAGGATGTCAGATACGGGATGCGCGTGCTGCGCAAAGCGCCCACGTTCACTGCGGTCGCGGTCATCACCCTCGCCCTGGGCATTGGCGCCAATGCCGCCATGTTCGCGGTGTTCAGCGCATTCGTTCTGAAGCCTTTACCGTTTCGCGACCCTGACAGGATTGTTGCGGTATGGGATAAACGGCCGGGGATGGGGGTGAACGTGGGCGGTATGTTTTTTCCCCCCCTGACGCACTATCGGGCGATCCTGGAACAGTCCCACACACTTCAACAGGTGGCTGCTTTTCACGCGTATGGGCCACGTCTGGCCGGTCCATCAGGGACCACGAAAATTAAGGCACTCAAATGCAGCGCGAACCTTCTCGATTTGCTCGGTTTCAGAGTAGCCGCAGGGCGTAATTTTTCGGCTGATGAAACCACCCCGGGGCGGAACAATGTCACCGTCCTTACCGCTGGTTACGCAGTAGAACATTTTGGTTCTGTGAGAGCTGCCGTCGGCAAGTCACTCACTTTAGATGGAGTAGCTCATGTGGTGGTGGGAGTTCTGCCGCAGGACTTCCGCATGCCCAACCTCATGTCGGGAGAAATGCGGCTCAACCCTGAGCTGTTGCTGCCCCTTGATACCTCTGCTGCAGCCGCGGGCAAGCCCGGGTCATTTGTAAATGTTTTAGCCCGCCTCAAGCCGGACTTCACTTTGGATCAGGCTCGCTCCGATGTTGCCGTGATCGCCCGGCAATTTGAAAAAGAGGATATGCCGGGTTTGACTCCTGTAACCGGAGTCGCTGTTCTCGCGTTACGATCAGAAGATCGGAACCCGGATTCAATCAGGCGGTTGTTGATTTTCCAGGTAGCCGTTGGCTTCATTTTGTTGATTGCGTGCGTGAACATAGCCAATCTGCTGCTGGCCCGTGCCACAGAAAGAAGAAAGGAGCTGGCGGTGCGGCTGGCGCTTGGCGCCTCACGGGCTCGCATCCTGGCCCAGATGCTGGCTGAAAGCCTGACACTCGGCACCCTCGGCAGCATTGCCGGCCTGCTGCTGGCTCAATGGTTCGTCGTCCTGGTCATTGCTATTGCGCCGGGAGATTTTCTTGAAGGGCACCGGCCGTCGATCGATCCCCGTGTCCTTGTTTTCACCATAGCAGCCACAATCATTACGAGCATCTTGTTCGGCCTGGCTCCGGCCCTGCACAGTTTACGGCAAAAAATCCAGGATGCGCTGGCTCAGACGGGAAGATCAGTAAGCGGGCAGGGGAACAGGACGCGGTCCGCTCTTGTGATTGCCGAGTTGTCTCTTGCGCTGGTGTTACTGGTGGGAGCGGGCCTGCTCATCAGAACTCTGCGGGCGGTGCATGGCGTCGATCCGGGTTTTCAGCCGCAACATCTGCTGACCGCGGTTATTCAACTCCCTCCGGATAAATACAGAATTGACCCGAAGAATGGCGATGACGGGAAGCTTTCCAGCTTCTCGAATGAGCTGCTGGCGCGCGTACGCGCTCTGCCGGGCGTAGAGTCGGCAACTATTTCAGGCTCCCTGCCGATGCGCACGATTGAATTATCAACGTTTCATCTGGAAGGACAATCGGACGCGGACCAACGTAGCGCTGACATGACCAGCGTGCGTGATGACTACTTTAGAACGATGGGTATTCCAATTGTGAAAGGACGTGGTTTTCGCCGGCAGGACCTGGGACCAAAGAGCCGGGTCATCGTGATGAGTGAAATGATGGCAAAGGCGCTCTGGCCGCGGAAGGATCCCCTGGGAAAGAAAATTATCACAGGTACAACAGGTGACGGTGCTTACACGGTCATCGGCATCGCTCAGGATACGCACGACTTGGGTCTGGACGCGCCTCCTACAGCGACTGTGTATCGCATTGGCGCGCCGCAAAATCTGTTCTTGATCGTGCGTACAGCCGGAGATCTCAAGCTGCTTATGAAACCACTGCGGGAACAGGTTGCTGCAGTGGATGAAGACGTTCCGGTAAGTGAGATTCGTCCTATGCAGCAGGTGGTCGAGAGCACGTTCCAGGATCGTCGGTTTCACATGTGGCTGTTCGTCGTTTTTTCCGCATTGGCGCTCGGGCTTGCTGCGATCGGGCAGTATGGGGTCCTCGCATACACGGTGAGCGCGCGGACCCGCGAAATCGGCATTCGTATGGCCTTGGGCGCGCAGGTCGCAGATGTATTGCATATGATTATCCGGCAGGGATTGGCTCTGGCTGGATTTGGTGTGGTGATTGGGTTGGGAGCGGCTGCGGCGCTGTCACGCCTGATGAAAAGTTTCGTGTTTGGAGTAAAGACCGTGGATCCTCTCACATATGCCATCACTGCAGCGGTTCTGATCGGAGTTGCTGTGTGTGCATGCTACATTCCTGCGCGCAGGGCGGCTAGAGTGGATCCGATGGTAGCGTTGCGCTGCGAATGAGAAAATGAAGTGGGCTGCAGAACTGCGTAATCTGATACTTTGTAAGCATAGAGGCCCCTCGGCCCGCTACGGCTTGAGTGCCGGGTTTTGACTGTTCACATGGCAGTTGCCGGGTCTCAGGATTTGACCGATCCGCGATAATGGTCGTGAGGCCAGGGGAGACGCTGGCTAAACTTGTCTAAAAGGAAACGCCTTGATTCAACTTCGCAATGTAGAGAAGACCGTGAAAAGCCCGGCGGGCACGGCATGGCTGCTGCGCCGCATCAATCTGAACATCCGGGAGGGAGAGTTTGTGACCGTCATGGGTCCTTCCGGGGCGGGGAAGACCACCCTGCTCAGCATCGTCGGCATGCTCGATGACGGCTGGGCCGGCGAATATGTTTTTGCCGAGCAGCCTGTGCACAAGCTGGACCGCAAGAAACGCGCGGACTTGAACCGGCGCTACATCGGATTTGTTTTTCAGAGCTACCATCTGCTCGACAACCTCACCGTGCAGGAAAACATTGACGTGCCTTTGAGCTATCGAGACATTCCTCGCGCTCAGCGCGCTTCGATGGTCGCCGATATCCTTGACCGCTTCCAGATCGTGGGAAAGAAGGATCTGTATCCCAATCAGCTTTCCGGGGGACAGCAGCAGCTCGTAGGCGTGGCGCGGGCGGTCGCCGGCAATCCCAAGCTGATCCTGGCGGACGAGCCCACGGGCAATCTGCATTCGGCGCAGGCCAAAGAGATCATGGAACTGTTCCGCAGGTTGAATGATCAGGGCACAACGATTATTCAGGTTACGCACTCTGAAACCAATGCAGCCTACGGAAACCGGGTGATCCAGCTCAAAGACGGCTGGATCGTGGAAGACACGGCAGCGACGCCCGGCAGCGCCACCGCCTGAAGAAACTGATGGAGAGACGCAGGTGCCTACCAGGGTCCAGGAACTCGAAAACACGGCAACAGCGGCAGCGAAAACTGAGCGGGTGAGGATACTCGTTGCAGATGATCAGGCCGATGTGCGCGAAGCGCTACGGCTCTTGCTCAAGGCTGAAGGTTATGTAACTGAAACTGTCGCCAGTCCGAGCGCGGCCCTGGAAGCGATCCAGGGCGGCGAATTCGACATCGTCCTGATGGACCTCAACTATCAGCGCGATACCACGTCAGGCCAGGAGGGCATCGATATGCTTTCCCGCGTGCAGTCGATCGACAGCCGCGTGCCCATCGTGGTGATGACGGCGTGGGGAAGCGTGGAGCTGGCGGTGGAAGCCATGCGCCGGGGCGCCCGTGACTTCATCCAGAAGCCGTGGGACAATGCCCGCCTGCTTTCCATCGTACGCACGCAGGTGGATCTATACCGCACCATGCGGCGCGCGGAACGGCTGGAGGCTGAAAACAGTCTTTTGCGTACGCAAAACCGCCCAATTTTCATCGCCGAGTCTAAAGCGATGCAACCGCTCCTCACATTGATCAGCCGGATCGGTCCAAGCGACGCCAATGTCCTCATCACCGGGGAACACGGAACGGGCAAGGAGGTGGTCGCGCAGACGCTGCACGCCATGTCATCGCGCAGCCACCGTCCCATGATCACGGTCAACACAGGCGGACTCCCGGAAGGAACCTTTGAGAGCGAACTTTTCGGCCATGTCAAAGGAGCATTCACAGATGCTCGCGCAGATCGCGTGGGGCGGTTTGAGCTTGCGGATCATGGCACGCTTTTCCTTGACGAGATCGCGAACGTGCCTCTCAAACAGCAGGCCAAGCTGCTGCGTGTTCTTGAAACCGGCGAAATGGAGCGCGTAGGCTCATCACGGACGCACAAGGTCGACGTGCGCGTGCTTTCGGCCACCAATGCCGACCTGAAGGTGGAAAGCGCGGAAGGCCGTTTCCGTTCTGATCTATTGTTCCGCCTGAATACAGTCGAGTTGCATATTCCTCCGCTGCGCGAGAGAAAAGAAGATATCCCGCTCCTGGCCTCTCACTTCCTGAAGGCCTACGCCGAACGGTATCGAAAGCCGGTGAAAGGCTTTGAACCGTCAGCCATGCAGAAGATGCTTGAACATCCGTGGCCGGGCAATGTGCGCGAACTGGACCATGCCACGGAGCGCGCGGTGCTGATTACCACCAGTGAGCAAATCCAGGCCGCCGATCTGGGACTTGAGGCCGAGCGCGCGGTGTCCGCACAGATCGATGAGATGAGCCTGGAGGAAGTGGAAAGCCTGCTGATCAAAAAGGCGCTGAAGCGCCACTCGGGTAATATCAGTCATGCCGCGGACGCGCTCGGACTGAGCCGCAGCGCCCTTTACCGCCGCATGCAAAAGTATGGCCTCTGACCCGCTGCATCCGTTCAGCTCCGTCTCACTGTCTCACGGACCGCCGAGACGAAGCCGGCTGAACTTTGATGCTCGCATCACGCTGATGACACTGCTGATCAGCGCCCCGGGCATTCTGGTGGCCGAAATTCTCCTCTGGCTGAGCGGTCACTCCGTGGAATTCAAGTGGACCATCACGCTGTTTATTGCCCTGGCGTGGATGATCGGATCGTCAGCTTTGCACAGCCAGCTCATCCGCCCACTCCAGACCCTTTCCAACATGGTGGCGGCAATTCGGGAAGATGATTTTTCATTTCGCCTGCGCGGCGGCGGCAGGGAAGATTCCCTGGCCGATCTCATTTACGAAATCAACGCTCTTGCTACGCGACTTTAACAGCAGAAGGTGAGCGCCCTTGAGGCCACAGCGCTGCTCAAAAAAGTGCTGATGGAAATCGATGTGGCGGTGTTTACGTTCGATCAGCAACAGCGCCTGAGCATTGTCAACCGCGCCGGCGAGCAGCTCATGGGGCGCATCGCTCCGCGGATGCTGGGCCTCACCGCACAGGAGCTGGGGCTGCAGGAATTTCTGCAATCGACGGAGCCGCAGACGGTACAGATGACGTTTCCGGGAAAGCATGGACGCTGGGCCATCAGCCAGACCAGCTTCAGGGAAAACGGCATCCCGCACCAACTGCTCATCATTTCTGACCTGAGTCGCGCGCTCCGGGAAGAGGAGCGCCAGGCATGGCAGCGGCTGATTCGCGTGCTCGGGCACGAACTCAACAATTCGCTGGCGCCCATCAAGTCAATCGCCGGAACCCTGGCGTCACTGACTTCCCGGGCTGAGCTGCCGGAAGACGTGACTCAGGACATGCGGCAGGGCCTGCGCGTGATTGAGAATCGTGTGGAATCGCTCAGCCGGTTCATGCAGGCGTATACACAACTGGCGCGCATGCCGGCGCCGTCACGCACAAGAATTGACGTTGGCCCGCTGGTCCACCGGGTCGCATCGCTTGAGCGGCGGCTCGTCGTGCGCACGCTTGAGGGGCCGCGGGTTTCGATTGAAGCTGATCCTGATCAGCTTGAGCAGTTGCTGATTAACGTGATCCGCAATGCCGTTGACGCGTCGCTGGATCCCTCGCTCAAGCAGGCTGGTTCGGTGGAAGTGGGCTGGCGGACCAACGCGCGCAGTGTGGAGATCTTCATCCGTGATGAGGGGCCAGGCCTTCTCAACAGTGACAATCTTTTTGTGCCTTTCTTCACTACCAAGCACGGCGGAAGCGGCATAGGGCTGATTCTCAGCCGTCAAATTGCCGAAGGGCACGGGGGAGTACTGCAGCTTTCCAACCGTACTGACCGCAGCGGATGTGAGGCTGTAGTCGCCTTGCCCCTCTCCTACGACATGCCGTTTGTTTAATCCCCGGCGCTGGAACGCGATATGATGTCTCTATCACAGAATGGAACACGACCTTCACAGTGTAAGAGATGACATGATCGCCTTTATTGAGGGCCACGGCCTGCGCAGGTTCAATGCGTACGTAGGCGAGGATGTTCCCACAGTGGCATGGGCGATCGATGAAGACCATCCTGACGGATGGAAGGACTTTGTCGAACTGGCCAAAGCCTCCGGCGTTAGCTTTGTCACCATGAGTTTTGTGGAACTCGAGAAGGAAGACGTTGATCTGCTCCTCAACCGGCTGCAGGAAATCGAGTACATGAGCGAGGAAGATGTGGAAGAGGCCCGCTGGCTGCGTGACTTTGTCGGCAAGGTCGGGCTGATTCAGCTCGGCTTTCCCTGCCAGGGAGTCATCTTCACGTACGAAATCTCCACGGAGTGGTACGAATCTTTTCAACGACTGGAAGACGCCGCGGACGATTACGACGGTATCCTGATTGACGATTCAGACCCGGAAGAAGACTAGGTCCGGCTGGTGCCAATGCGCTGGACATATCTGAACCCTGATCCTGCCGCAGTTCAACGGCTCGCACAGGAAGCGGCACTCCCGCCCCTGCTGGCTCGCCTTCTTATCTTGCGCGGGATCACCGGCGTCTCGCAGGCAGACGCGTTCCTGTCTCCTTCCCTTGAGCAGTTGCATTCGCCCTACCTCATGCTGGGGATGCGGGAAGCGATTGAGCGCATCTCTGCCGCCATCGCCCGCCATGAGCTGACGCTGATCTACGGCGACTACGACGTGGATGGCACCACGGCAGTAGTCATTCTAAAGACGGCGATCGAACTTTGCGGAGGGACGGCCGATTTCCACGTGCCGCACCGCATCAAGGAAGGCTACGGAATCAAGGATGATGTAATCGAACGTGCCGCCGCTGCAGGCGTGAAGCTGGTAATCAGCGTCGATACGGGCATTCGCGCATTTCAGGCTGCCGAAACAGCCCAGCGAGTTGGCGTCGACCTGATTGTTACCGATCATCACCTGCCGGAAGCGAGTCATGGCGTACCGAACGCGTTGGCCGTGCTCAACCCCAACCAGCAGGGTTGCCATTACCCCTGCAAGGCGCTGTGCGGCGCGGGCGTCGCATTCAAAATCGCCCAGGCGCTGTTTGCCAGGTTCAAAGACTCGGCGGACCAGGCAAAACTGATCCCGTCCTTTCTAAAAATGGTGGCGATGGCGACCATCGCGGATGCTGTGCCGCTCATCGACGAAAACCGGGCGATTGCACGCCTCGGTCTTGAGGGGCTGCGCAAACCGGTGAACGGCGGCCTGAAAGCCTTGATGGAAGTTTCCGGGCTGGCAGGACTTGGGCGGGCGCTCTCTGCCAGTGACGTGGGCTTTCGTCTGGGGCCGCGCATCAACGCCGCCGGGCGCATGGACGTGGCCAGAGATGTGATTGAGCTATTTACCTGCAAGGATCTGCAGCGTTGCCGGGAAATTGCCCAGAAGCTGGACCAGCTCAACGCGGAACGCCAGAACGAAGAAGCGCGGATTGTAGCGGAGATAGAGTCGCAACTGGCCGCCGACCCGGATCTCAAGGAAAGATTCTGTATGGTTTTCGATGGCGAAGGCTGGCACAGGGGGGTGGTTGGCATTGTGGCCTCGCGCGTGGTTGAGAAGACCGGACGTCCCGCGTTGGTGATCGCCGTAGAGGGAGAAGAGGCGCATGGCTCAGGAAGATCAATCTCAGCGCTTCACCTTCTGGATGCGCTCGAGTGCTGCCACGAACTTTTCACCCGCTTCGGCGGCCACTCTCATGCGGTTGGCTTTGCGTTACCCAGTGCGCAGGTATCAGAGTTAAAGTATCGCTTGAACCAATTTGCGCAGTCTCGACTTAAACTGGAAGATCTTGAACCAGAACTGTCCATTGACGCGGAATTGCCCCTCAGTGAAGTCACCCCAGGACTGATGCAAACGCTCGCCCGCATGGAACCGTTCGGTCAGGGAAACCCAGAGCCGGTTTTTTCCGCCGGATCTGTGAACCTGCTCCTGCCCCCCAGGATCATCAAGGATAAACACATCAAATTGCGGGTAAACCAGAAGCGCGATGGCTTAAAGCAAAGCTTTAACTATGAGGCGGTGGGATGGCGCATGGCGGAGCGGCTTGGCGAGGCGAATCTGCAGGCAGGGGACCGTCTGGATCTCGCGTTTAAAGTGGCCATGAACTTTCACCCTGACTTTGGAGGCCTGGAACTGATGCTGGAAGACTTCAGGAAATCTGCAGCAATTGCTGTTTACAGCGAACGAAGCCCTGTTTATATTCCGCTTGATGGCAAATAATCTTCTTTTCTGTTCTCAGTGCGGCGCGCAGAGCGCCGTGGGCGCCATCTTTTGCCAAAAATGCGGGGCAGGGCTCAGGACGGAGGCAGTTGCAGCGTCCGGTTCTTTGACATCAGGTAGCTATCCTGCAGCGGCTGCTCCTGCGTCTGCCGCCATAGCGGTGCTGCCTGAACGAGATTACGGCGGGTTCTGGATACGCGTTGCAGCGTATCTGGTGGACCAGTTGTTGCTCAGCGCGGCGACATTGCCTTTCTTTTTGCTTCTGGTTTTCCCGTCAATCTTACGAGTGATCCACGAAGCACAGTCCAGCCAGCAACCTCCCGGACCTGAGATTGTTTTCTCGATATTGGCATCGACGAGCTTGTTCTTTATCATCGTTTTCTGCGGCAGTTGGCTGTATGAAGCATTGCTGACCAGTTCTTCGTGGCAGGGCACGGTGGGTAAGCGCATTCTGGGCCTCAAAGTGACTGATGATTTCGGCAATAAGATCAGCTTCGGCCGCTCCACTGCCCGCTTCTTCGCCAAAATCCTGTCTGGTTGGGTGATGTACGTGGGCTTTATCATGGTCGCCTTCATGGAACGAAAGCGCGGGCTCCACGACATCATCTGCAGCACGCAGGTGTTGCGATATTAGCGCCTTGTTTCGTCGCGTCGGCTGGTCCAGTCTCCCTTGGACCAGGAATTCTGTTCTTTGAGGGCGGGACTACACGCGCCTGGCATCTCTGAGCCACTCGTTAAAGAACGACCTTGCCTGCGTGACGGGATCTTCGCGCGTTTTCACCAGCATCTCGGGACGAGAAGGTATGATTAAAGCAGATGCCTCTCGATACGAAGCGCCTCAGGAGATTGTTTGCCGCAGGAGCCATCCTTGCGGTGCTGGTGGCGGCGTTTTTTTATCTCCGCGGCATTTTGAAAAGCGTGCCTGTCGCTCAACTGCCCAGGAGCATACCGGGCAATGTAGAGAAAAGCGGCAAAGGGTTTACCTTTTCCCAGTCGGAAGGCGGCAAGACGCTGTTCACAATCCGTGCCGCCAGTTTCCAGCAGTACAGGGAAGGAGGCAAGGCGGAGCTCTGGGACGTAAGCATTATTGTTTATGGACGTGACCAGGACCGCTCCGACGAGATTTACGGGTCGCGGTTCTCCTATGATCAGAAAACCGGAGATATCACCGCTCAAGGCGAAGTTCGCATTGATCTGGATGTGAATTCAGCCGGCAGCCCTGAGGCGAACCAGGCTCCAGCCCAGGAAACAAGGAATGTTGTCCACGTAAAAACCAGCGGACTCACCTTCAATAAAAACAGCGGAGTGGCGAGCACGGACCAGGCGATTGAATTTCGCATACCGACGGCCAGCGGTTCGGCTCAGGGAGCGATCTATGACTCCCACAAAGGGGTGCTGACCCTGAAATCGTCGGTAAGAATCTTGAGCCTGGAGAAGCAGGGCTCGAGCCTCGTTGCTGACAAGGGCACGATCAGCAGAAATCCAAGACAGATTGTGCTCTACGATGCGCAGGTTCATGAGCCGCCGGACAATTTGAGCGCTGACAGGCTTTCAATCGTTTTGCGCGATGACAACTCTATCGACCGAATCATTGGCCAGGGGAATCTTCACGCATCCGGAACCGGCCAGCGCGGGTTTGAAGTAAATGCGCCACAGGGAGAGATCCTGATGGCCAAGAACAACCAGCCTCGTTCCGGAATGGCATCAGGCGGGGTATCTTTTGTAGCACGCGGCTCGGCGCCGGCTCAGGGGCGGGCGGGCCGGCTTCTGGTGTCCTTTGGTCCCAAAGGTCGCGTCAACAAGGCGCGCCTTGAGGATGCCGTCGATATCACGCAGAGCACCGCCGCCAAGTCTCAGCAGATCAAGGCTGAAGCTCTTGATATTTATGTGAAGCCCGGGAAGCGCCTGGAGAAGGCCGTCACCTCGAACGGCCCGGCACAACTGGTAGTCACGGAAACTGCTCAAAAGACATCTGTAACCACAATCAGCGCTGATCAATTTCAAGCGAAATTCAACAGTGAGAACCGTTTGAGCTCGGTTGTCGGGAGCCCCAACGCCAGGATCATTTCCTCTACGGCCGGCCGTCCGGAGCGTACGGCAATCGGCAATGAGATCAGCGCAAGCTTTAACAGCAGAGGCCAGATCACTGGAGCCGATCTGATAGGCGCGTTCCATTACCAGGAAGGCTCCAGGACAGCCACTGCTGACCGGGCCCACTATACCGCGGCCAATGAGAGTTTTACTCTGACCGGGTCTCCAAGGATCGTTGATGCCGGCTTTGCGCTGACCGCTGATACCGTTGTGCTGAGCCGCAAGACCGGCAGCGCCATTGCCCGTGGCAACGTAAAGACCACCTACAACGATCTGAAGCCGCAGGCGAATGGAGCCATGCTGGCGTCGGGGGAGCCTGTCCATGTGACCGGTACCACGGTCACAGCCAGTGAAGGCGGAGGAGTGGCGCATTACACAGCCGCCCGGCTCTGGCAGGGGCAAAATATTGTCGAAGCCCCCAGCCTGACTTTCGACAAATCGCGTCGCAGCCTCCTCGCTCAGGCAGGCCCGGGTGGCCGGGTGAGCTCAGTATTCGTAGCCCCGGAAAAAACCGGCCGGTCGACCCCCGTGAACGTCACTTCTGACCGGCTCTCTTACATGGATTCTGACCGAAAGGCCGTGTTCAGCGGGAACGTCCAGCTTCGGGGAGAGGACTTTACCATGAGCGCCAGGACAATTCAGGTACTTCTCGCCTCTCGCGAACAGACCGGCAATAAAGCAGGCAATCAGTTGGATCATATTGTGGCGCAAGGAGATATCGCGATTCAACAACCCGGACGCAAGGCCACCGGCAGCCGGTTGGTGTATACCGCCCAGGACCAGAAGTTCGTCTTGACGGGGGGAGCGGGCAAAAGGCCTAGCATTTTTGATGCCGAACACGGCCAGATCTCGGGTGATTCGTTGACTTTCTATACCCACGATGGTAGGGTGCTGATAGGCAGACAAACTTCACAGAGCCTAACCCCAACTAGGATTCGAGACGCGAGCATGAAGTAATGCAGACCCTGGCGACGGACGACATCGCGAAATCGTACCGCGGTCGCAGGGTGGTGAACGGCGTCACTCTCCGCATCAACCAGGCCGAGGTAGTCGGCCTTCTCGGTCCCAATGGCGCCGGCAAGACAACAACGTTCTATATGACAGTGGGGTTGGTGCCGCCCGACAGCGGTCGGATCCTGGTGGATGGTGAGGACATCACTGACGTTCCCATGTATTTGCGGGCGCGTGACTACGGAATCAGTTATCTGCCTCAGGAGCCGTCGGTCTTTCGCAAGCTGACGGTGGAGGAAAACATCATGGCGGTGCTGGAAGTGCAGCGCCTGTCATGGCAGGAACGGCGGAAAAAGCGCGACCAGTTGATTGACGAGCTTGGCCTTGGCCACATTCGCAACAACATGGGTTACGCTTTATCGGGCGGAGAACGGAGACGCGTGGAAATTGCGCGCGCCCTGTGCATTGCTCCGAAATTCATTTTGCTGGACGAGCCCTTCTCGGGCATCGACCCGATTGCCGTGCTGGATTTGCAGAAGATAATCTTTGACTTAAAGGGAAGCGGAATCGGGGTCTTGATCACTGACCATAACGTGCGGGAAACACTTTCCGTAACTGACCGGGCTTACATCATCAACGAAGGACGGATTTTCCGGACGGGCACTCCTGAGCAGCTTGGGAACGACCCCGAGGTGAAAAGGGTGTATCTGGGAGAGAGTTTCTCATTCGTATAGCGGGAGACGATGATTGCGAAAGGGAAGCGCCAACTGTAGCGCGAAAATTACGGGCGTACCCTTTTGCCGACGACTGTACGGTGCCAAAATATAAGAAGCTAGAAAACAGGGAACAGGGACAAATCAGGGAAGAATGGTATTACTCCAGAACAAGCTGAACCTGAAGGTTTCTCAAAAGCAGATCCTGACGCCGGGGCTGGTCCAGATGGTGAGCGTTCTGGCGCTCAACAAGCTTGAACTCCGGGAGATGATCAATACTGAAATGGTGGAGAACCCGGTCCTGGAGGAATTGGATTCTTCTGTTCCTCTGCTGGATGAAGTGGCGGGCCGCGAAGAAGCGCGCGAGCGCGAAACGGCGCAGGAAAGGCAGGATGCAAACCAGGTCCAGGAGCCGGCCCCTGACGGCGTGAAGAAGGATCCATTCGATGAAATCGATTTTGGCTCTTTCTTCCGGGACTATCTGGATCCGGGATATCGCAGTTCAAGCGATCTTGAAGAAATCGAACGTCCCTCCTTCGAAAATTTTCTTTCCAAACCATCGAATCTCACTGACCACCTGATGTGGCAGCTCGGATCGCTCAATGTAAGCACGCAGGTGCAGGCAGCGGCTGAACTGGTCATCGGCAATCTGAATGAAGAAGGTTATCTGACGGCGTCAGAAGATGAGCTTCTTGGAATCGTAGCTGCGCCGCCGGATCAGCGGCCGGACACTGGAAACGGCGAGGCCTCTGCCGTTCCGGCTGACGAATCACTCGCCGGCAGAGACGATCCCTCACACCTTGAGCTGGTGGTGTCGCACACTCCACCGCCGGCAGGACAAGCTCCGGCGCAGAATTCTCACCTGTCGCCAGTACTGCAGTTCACGCGTGACGATCTGCGCCAGGCAATCCAGCTTATCCGGCATTTTGACCCGGTGGGCGTGGCTGCGCGGGATCTGCGCGAGTGTCTGCTGGCGCAGCTTGAGCACCTGCGCGAGACGCGCGAAATGGAAGGTTCTGAAGACCCGGAAAACGACCAGGTTGTGGAAGACGCGCTGAAGATCGTGGATGGACAACTCCACTTCCTGCAGAACAAGCAGTACAAAGAGATTGCGCGAGCGATCGGACGGACGGTGGAGTCCGTGATCCAGGCGCACGAATTTATTCGCACGCTCGATCCCAAGCCAGGCCTGCGCTACAACAAGGTTGAACCAAGGCTGATAGAGCCGGATGTGGCATTCGTAAAGCACGGCGATGAATTTCTTGTACTGATGAACGATGAAGACCTGCCCCAGCTCCGTGTGAGTCCCACCTACCGCAGGATGCTTCACCAGAACCAGGGCGTGGAAAAGGACGTCAAGTCATACGTAAAAGAGCGGTATAAATCCGCCGTGCAGTTGATCAAAAACATTGAACAGCGGCGGCAAACGATCCTGAAAGTCTGCCAGGCGATCATAGGCCGGCAACGCGACTTTCTGGACCACGGCATTGATCTGCTCAAGCCCATGATGATCAAGGAAGTGGCGGAAGAGATCGGCGTGCATCCTTCCACGGTGAGCCGGGCCGTCGCCAATAAGTACGTGCATACACAACAGGGCGTATATGAACTGCGCTTCTTCTTTTCAGAAAGCGTACAGGGACCGGAAGGCGCCGGCACGTCGTTACTGATCCTGAAGCGCCGGGTCAAAAAACTTATTGAAGAAGAAGACCATGCGCACCCGCTCACTGATGAGCAGATTACGAAAATCCTGCAGTCGCAGGGAATCCAGGTGACGCGGCGTACGGTGGCAAAATATCGCGAAGACATGAAAATTCCCAGCACGCACCAAAGGAGGTTAAAAAACTAGCTGCAGAGGGAGACCCGCTGCGCGAGAGCGAGCGTTTCCCCGAAAAAAACACGGCAAGGCGCCTGTATGTGTGCCATTCTTCCGGGCACCACTCAGACGACTCCAGAAGGATGTCTACCAGGAGGGGAGTCAAATGAACGTGGAATATACTGGCCGGCAATTTGAAGTCACTCCCGCAGCCCGCAAGCAGGTCCAAAGCGGGCTGGAAAAACTCAAAAAACATTTAGGCAGCAATTTCCAGACGCATGTGGTCCTGTCCGTGGAAAAGCACCGTTCCATTGCGGAGATCACTGTCGCGGTGCGAAATCACGCACCCATTGTGGGGCTCCATCAGGCGAATGACATGACGATCGCCATCGGCACTGCCCTCGACAAGATTGAACGCCAGGCAGTGAAGTATAAGACCCGGTGGAAGAGCAAAAAGCAGAAAGCCCGTAAACGCCAGGTTGCGTCAGTTCCCGAAGAGGTTTCGCCGGCAATCGCCGTGGGCGGCGATATCAAGACGGCTGTTCCCGTGAAAGTACATTCGTTCCCTAACAATGTTCGCTTCACTGAAACGCATATTGTCAGGAGCTCCAACTCGGTTTCTCACAAGCCGCTGACGCTGGAAGAGGCCGTGAAGGAATGTGAATTCCGCGACCGGGACGTGTTCGTCTTTCGCGATCTGGAGGGCCAGGTGAAGGTCTTGCACCGCAAAAAGGACGGCAAGATCGAGTTGATTGAAGCGCCTCTTTGATTTCTGTCGCTGCGCTCCAAACCGCTTGACGTTGTCCTCGTGACAAGATTTTAACTGCACCTGAAAGAGCCCGCTCGGCACGCAAGTCGGCCTCGCGGGCTTGATTACTTAGGAAGCTCGAT
>JBLMYN010000551.1:0-13544 GCA_050258305.1 Actinomycetota bacterium | reverse complement strand
CAAAGATGCGGACAAGGTTCCTGGTTTCCTGCTGCAGGCGGGTGCTTTCCGGCTGCAGGGTTTCAAGAGATTTGCCGATCTTTCCCAGTTCCGAGTGGATGCCTGTGGCCTTCACCTCGGCCAGACCCTGGCCGCGAACCACCAGAGTCCCGGAAAAGACGAATGGAAGCCCATCGCCACCGGCACGCCCCATTTCCACAGGGCCAGACGCGGCCGCTTTGCGCACCGGCAACGACTCCCCGGTCAGTAGTGATTCATCCACTTCCAGGTTTCTGTTTTCGAAAATGACCGCGTCAGCAGGGACGCGGTCTCCCTCGGCGAGCACAATGGCGTCGCCACGCACTACTTCCTTCCCGGGAATGCGTTTACGGTCGCCGCCGCGAATGACCAGAGCACGCGGACTGGAGAGATCACGCAGGGCCTGCAAGGCGTTTTCCGTCTTGCGCTCCTGGTAAAACGTGATGATGATGATCACAAAAATGGCGACCAGCAGGGCGAGCGCTTCGTGCGGGTCTCCCAGCATTACGTACACCGCGCCGGCGGCAATGAGCAGAAGGAACATGGGCTCACGCAGTACTTCCAGCGCAATCCCCAGAATGGTACGCGGCTTGGCGGAAGGCAATTCGTTGGGGCCTTCCGCTCGCAGGCGACGTTCTGCTTCCTCGTCGCTCAGGCCCTGAGGCCGGAATCCTTCCGCAGAACCCGAAGGCGTTGAGGATTGAAGCGCCCGACTTAGCGACCCGGTATTCATAGGGAAACTCGCCGACCGGCCCTTCACGATTCCTGAGCCGAACGGCTGCTGCGTATGGTGAGAAGCGGGCACGGCGCTTTGCTCACCAGGATATTTGTGATGGAAGAGACGCCATGCGTGGTTGCGCGAAGGAACGCACCTCCGTAACGAACGCCGAGCACGAGCAGATCAGCTCCAATAGCGCCTGCAGCTTGTGGAATCACCTGTGCGGGCTCCCCCGGCTCGATAATGACTCGGACGATCTGGCCATGCAGGTCACGCGCAAATAGTCCTCTGAGCTCCGCTTCGATTTCCGGCGTTCGCAGATGCTGCTCCAGAGGATGGGCCACCTTCGGCAGTACATGAAGCACCGTCAGCCCGGTGGAGCTATCCTGGCTCAGCATTTGTTCAAGCAGCGGGACGGCAGCCCTGGAGTGAGGGCTGAGGTCCGTGGCAAAAAGCAGTTGATGAAAGCGGCCATCCTTATGCGGCGCCAATGCCTGCGGTCCAATCGTCAGCACCGGGCAATGGGCGCTGCGAAAGATTTCTTCCGCCGCAGAGCCGAGAAAGAGCCGGTTTAATCCCAGGTCTCCGCGGCTGCCGAGCACGATCAGGTCAACATCATGCGAGGCGGCGAAACCATCAATCGCATCGAAGACCTCACCCGAAAGGACCACTGGTTCAAAGCTCTTGCGCTCAAAGCGGTGAAGGAGCATGAAATCGCGCAACCGCGTTTCCGCCTGTATCCGAATGAGGCCGGCTTTCTCCACCGCGGAGGGCTCCTTGCTTAGAGAAAACGGAAATACATCCGCAACGTACACGGCAAAGAGCTTTGCATGATAGCCGGTCTGAAGGCTGCGTACGTACTGGATTGCATGGGCTGATTCTTCAGAAAAGTCGGTAGCGAACAGAACATTCCTGATGACGTCCCCGGCAGCCGTTCTGGCTCGACACGCCTGCATAACACTTCATTAGATACTGCGCCGGAGCCAGGGGGCCGTGATGGAAATCACGCGCCGGTTAACGCTCAGCTCGCCGCAAGCGTGAGCTCGCGGGCGCGAAGAGCAGCAGTCTTTCTCTGGCGGGCGGCCAGCTTCACGTCCATGAGTTTTTTGGCTTTCGCGGCAATATGTTCAGCGCTGACTTCAAACTCCTTGATAAGTTCCCAGGGCGCGCCGCTGTCGCCAAACCGGTCTTGCACGCCAATGGCCCCCGTCAGTACCGGGACGCCGTAGAGTGCGCCGCTTCCGGTAATCACGCCGCTCACTCGATAGGCCAGAGCCCCGATCTGATGCTCTTCAGCGGTGACAATCACTCCTGTCTCTTTCGCGGCGCGGATTACGGCCACTTCATCGATTGGCTTCAGCGTGTGCATGTTGATCACGCGCGTCTCGTAGCCGTACTCGCACTTCAGAATGTACGCCGCACGCATCGCCTCCGGGACCATGGGGCCGCAGGCGATGATGCTCAGGTCTTCATCCTCGTTCTCATAATCGTCCGCCAGCGCCTGCTCGAAGGCGTCGATGAGGTTGTTCGATTCCCGGCGGAGCCGCAACACGTTGGCCTGGCCGACGATAAATGGCGAATCTTCGCGCGTGATAACCGGCGTGGCTTCCCGGGCAAAGCGGATGTACTTGGGCCCCGGATATTCGAACAGCAGAGTCCCTGTCGCCTTGCATGTTTCCACCGCATCGGCAGGCACCACAACCGTCATGTGCGGTAGCGCCATCATGACAGCGCAGTCCTCCAGCGCCTGATGTGTCGCGCCATCCGGGCCCACGCTCACGCCGCCGTGCGCGCCCGCGATCATCACGTTGAAATTGCCGTAGCAGACTGAAACCCGAATCTGATCCAGATTGCGGGCCGCGGCAAAGGTCGCGTACGTGCCGAATACCGGAAGCTTGCCTTCGCGGGCGAGTCCGGCGGCCACCGCGGTGGCAGACTGCTCGGCAATGCCCATGCTGAGCCAGCGCCTCTTGCGTTCCGGGTTTTTGGCGTGGAACTCGCTGATGGTGATGGAGCCGCTGATGTCGAGTCCCAGGCAGCAGACACGCGGATCATTCCCGGCCGCCCGCAAGGCTTCGCCGAATCCCACCCGGGTGGGCTTCATCTCCACTTTCATGGTTCTGCCTGCGTTCCACCAGTAGTTGGTACTGAACTTTGGCATCTTGGCCGCCAGCTTCACTTCCACCTCTTCCTGATAGGCTCTGGCCTGGGTCAGCAAATCACCCACGGGAATCTTGTCTGCGACTCCAAGCTCTGCCAGAGCCTGGTTCAGCTCATCAAGGTTCGGCGCTTTGCCATGCCATCCGGCAATATTTTCCATGAAGCTGACGCCTTTGCCTTTCACGGTGTAAAACACCAGCATCATCGGTTTGCCGCTTGCATGGTGTTTGGCCAGTTCGAGGGCCTCAACAACCTGAAGCATGTCGTGTCCGTTCACCCGGATTACATCCCAGCCAAAACTCCTGTACTTTTCTTCAAGAGGTTCTACGTTCATGACGTCGGCAACCGGACCGTCAATCTGCAATCGGTTTTCATCGATGATCCCGATCAGATTATCGAGCTTGTAATGAGCGGCCTCCATGGCGGCTTCCCAGATCTGGCCTTCCTGCTGCTCACCGTCGCCCATGATGCAAAAGACCTTGCTGGGATTGTTTTCCAGCTTCTGCGCCAAAGCCACACCCACGGCAATGCTCAGCCCCTGGCCCAGCGATCCGGTGGAGACTTCCACCCCGGGCAGCTTGCGCCAGTGTGGATGCCCCTGGAATGGCGACCACAACTTGCGCAGCGTGACGACTTCCTTCACGTCAAAGAAGCCCGCGAAACCCAGGCCAACATACAGCGCAGGAGCCTTGTGGCCGCCCGACCAGATAATGCGGTCGCGCTTTTCCCAGGAGGGGTTCTGCGGATCATGGTCGGCAACGCGCAGGTAGAGCGCCGCTGTGATGTCCATGATGGAGAGCGTTCCGCCAGAGTGGCCCGAGCCGGCGGCGCACAGCGCCACCAGATTGTAGCCGCGCATCAGGGCAGCCTGTTGCTTGAGCTCCGGAACCGTGTAGGTCCTGGTGATAGTGCCGTTTTCAGAATTGATGATGGACATGGGCTCCTCGGCCAGTCAAGACGTGGCCTGACTATTCTCAGGCGGCACGCCACACTGAAACTGTGATGGTGATCACAGGCGTGGGATGGCGAAGAGAGCGCCGGCTAATAATATGTGGTCTTTCCGCTACTTGGTTGAGGAAATCAGTGGTGTCCCAGCACCGGATGCGGCACATAGACCGATTCAAGCTTTTCGATCTCCTGCTTGCTGAGCTGGATGTTGAGAGCAGCCACAGCGTCGTCCAGATGGTGAGGCTTCGACGCGCCGATGATTGGCGCTGTTACGCCAGGCTTGTGTAGTAGCCATGCCAGCGCAATCTGCGCCGGAGGCACGCCACGCTGCTTTGCCAGATCTTCAACGCAATCCACTACGCGGTCATCAGACTCGCGGGTGTAGAGCTTGTGGGCATAATCGTCCGCTTTTGAGCGCAACGTGCCGGCGCGGCGATTTCCAGTAAGCAGCCCGCGGGCGAGTGGGCTCCAGGGGATCATGCCCACTCCTTCCGCCACGCAGAGCGGCGCCATCTCACGTTCTTCTTCTCGGTACACCAGGTTCCAGTGGTTCTGCATGGTAGCGAAACGCGTGAGCCCCAGGCGGTCAGACGTGTACAACATCTGGGCAAACTGCCACGCGTACATGGACGATGCGCCGATGTAGCGGGCCTTGCCCGCTTTTACTACATCGTGCAGCGCCTCCAGCGTTTCTGCGATGGGCGTCTCGTAATCGAAGCGGTGGATCTGATACAAGTCAACGTAGTCTGTTCCAAGGCGACTCAGGCTGTCATCAATGGCATGCAGGATGTGCTTGCGCGAAAGGCCCTTCTGGTTGGGATCGTCACCTACTGGAAAGAAAACTTTGGTGGCGATGACCACGCGGTCGCGCGACGGGCCAAAGTCCTTGAGAGCGCGGCCCAGAATCTGCTCGCTCACGCCGAGAGAGTACATGTCTGCCGTATCAAAGAAATTGATGCCCAACTCGAGCGCGCGTTTGATAAATGGCCGCCCTTCCTCTTCTTCCAGCACCCATTCGCGCCACTTTTTGGAGCCGTAGGTCATGCATCCAAGGCAGATGCGGGAGACTTTTGTGCCGGTGGAACCCAGGTTGGTATATTGCATAGCTGTTTTCTCGACCGTCCATCCTAACAAGATCGGGATGGTCCGTGGGGGCGGCGCAAGGTAGTATCAATCGACCTCGACTTTTTCAAAGCCGAGGCTCAGCAGCATCGTCGTCAGCGTCTTGCGGGCATTCTCCTGGGCCTTGGTAAGGATGCCGCCTTTTGCAGCGTCTTCCAACAATTCTCCTTCGGCTTCCTGGCGGACCTGAGTTTCGAGGTTGGGATCCACGGGAACCAGCAACCCGGTCTTGCGCGAGTAGACTCGCGTCCGCTCATTATCGAGACGCGTGAGAAGCACGCGGGCCGGAGGCAGATGGATGTGCAGAGTTCTGCCGGTAATCTGAACATCGGAAGGACGCAACTGGCTGAAATCGATGCCCGCTATTACCTGCCCGTGGACAACCATGAGCATGCGGTCGCCAGTGAGGAAATCGGGCAGGAAGGGATTAGTGCGCTCGCCACTGACGATCTTGTCCATGTTGTAGACGACCGTCTCCATGCGTTGCAGACGCTGGATGCGCTCTACCACGCTGCCCTGGCTCATAATGATGGTGTTGCGCCCGGTGATTGCCGACCAGATTCTGGCCAGCGGGCCTGACGTCGCATGGCCGGCAAATGCCGCCGCGAGCAGAGCGACGAGCGCGCCGGTGATGAGACCAAAGACAAGTCCTACGGCATATGATGAAGGCTTGCGCGCAGTCGCGAGTTCACTCTCTGCCATGGCACTTTATTGTATAGGCCCCGCTAAAGCGCAAGAGGATGACGAAGGTGCAGGGAAGAGCCGGTTAGTCGCCGAAGCGCTCGGCGGCGCGGGCACGGGCTTTTGCGGCTTCCTCATCACGGTTTTTCGGAACTGCTGTGGTCTCAAGGGAGCGAAGCAGGCGGCCCGACACCGTGGCGATTTCTTCCACGGCGCTCATAAACGCGGCTTCGTTGGCCCGCGAAGGTTTATTGAACCCGGTGATTTTGCGCACGAACTGGAGAGACGCCGCCCGCACCTCTTCGTCGGTGACGGGCGGATCAAAGTTGAAAAGCGTTTTGATGTTCCGGCACATAACAATAGTTTAACTGCCTTGTGATACTGCCCGGGTTTGTACGCCGCTGCGCGCTACTTTCAGCCTCAGGCTGCAAACGATAACCAGCAACACCAGGATGATCAGCGGCACCAGAGCGTCATTGTACTGGTGATGGCTCGTCACCGTGTAAACCGCGCCCACCATGATCACGCTCAGACAGGCCGCGGCCAGCGCGGCAAGACGCGGAATGAGAAGACCGATGCCGCCCAGCACTTCGCAAACTCCTATGAAGGTGGCAAACCAGGCTGCATAGCCATACTGTACAAACATCGGCTTGATCTGCGCCGGCATCAGCAGCTTCGTCCCGCCGGCAAAGAGGAACACAGCAGCGAGCAGGCCGCTCACCACCCATAGCGCAATCAGCTTGCCTTTTGACATACCGCCTCCAGTTTGGAATAACAACGTACAGCTTGAGCACCGCACACTCTCGCGTGCGGGCGAGTGCGCGACATATTATCACCCGGAGATGCGGCCGGTCTCGTTGAACTCGGCAAGCCGGTCCAGGCTCTGGTTCCAGCCGACTTCCATCCCAACGAGATATTGATCAGCCATCGGAGTTTTTGTGAGCACGCGGGCGTGCAAGGTAAGAGCGGTTTTCTTTCCCTGTTCGGCGAAGGTCGCGGTGTTGAGCACTTCAAAGAGCGGGTTGCCGTCTTTGTCCAGTGCCGCGCTGACGAACACAATTCGTTCCGGCGGAACGACTTCCTGAAAAGTCCCTTTCATCGGATAGACAACGCCGTCCGGCCCCCGCATTTCAATGTAGATTTCGCCGCCAGGGTGTGCGTCGGCTCGGCACACCGGAGCCGAGAACCCGCGCGGTCCCCACCACGCGGCGAGTTGTTTCGGGTCCGTCCAGGCCTTGAAGACCATGGCTCGATCTGCGTTTATGACGCGCGTAATCTCAATTTCGTTTTTTGCTGTCTGTGCAGGATTGCCTTGAACGGCCATCGGGTCCTCCTTGATTGTGACCTGCAAAGTCAGTGCGACTGCGTTTCACAATCGCACCGGCAAAATGGATGTTTATGCCGTAGCCAGGTACGCGGCGAGCTGCTCGAACGTTCCGGTCCAGCCCTGCTGCATGGAAGCGTGGCTTTCGGCAAAGGTCTTGCGCTCCTGTTCGGAGGCGTTCAGCGGCGACCAGCGAATTGTTACTACCGTCTTGCCCTGCTGTTCCGTGAAGGTGAAGACAGAGAGCATTTCCAGGGGCCACGCGGGACTCATGGGATGACGCGTGAGATTGCCATCCTTGTCGGAAAAGGAATTGACCAGCACCAGGCGCTCTGGGGGAGCGATTTCACGATAGACGAATTTGCCCCACATCTCGTGACCGTCAGGCGTCTGCATGCCGTAGTGATAAGTGCCACCAGGACGTAGATCCATCCTTGAGGCAATCACCTTTACGCCTTTCGGCCCCCACCACTGCTTCATGTGCTCCGGATCGGTGAACGCCTGCCAGACCAGCTCGCGGGGCGCATCGAAGGCGCGGGAGATAGTAAATTCATTCTTCGCGAGATGCTCGGCCAGCCGGCCCATCGTCTGCCTGGCGCCCTCGACGGCCACGAACTCTCTGATGATCCGTTCACGTACCTCGGCCGAAGGGAACACCTGTCGCACGGTCAGCGCCGTCTTGTCGCCCCGCGCCTCGAAGCTCCATGTGGCTTCAAACTGCACGCCCGGGCCGCCCTTTTTCCCGCCGCCGTGGGAGTACACGATACGCTCCGGCTTGACCACCTCGATGAACGCGCTCTTGTTGGGATAGTCGGTGCCATCGGGACCATGCATGGTGTGGCGCCACACGCCGCCGGGCCGGACATCCATTTCATGAATCGTGGTGGTGAATCCTTGCGGGCCCCACCACAGCACCACCTGCGCGGGATCGGTGAAGGCCTCCCATACCAGTTCCCGCGGAGCATCAAAAACGCGAGTGACCACAATCTCCCGGTCAGAGGTGCTGACCACGGCGCTACTTTTTTCCGTGCTTGCTGCCATGCTTCTTCTCCTTCGATTCTTTTGATTCTTTTCTGGCTTTGCGTTTCAGTTCGCGTAGATATTCATCCAGTCGGTCAAAGCTCTGTTCCCAGAACTGGCGATAGTGCTCCACCCAGTTGGCCACGTCGTGCAGCGGCGCGGCTTTGAGCCGGCAGGGACGCCACTGCGCATCGCGACCGCGGGCGATCAGGCCGGCACGCTCCAGTACCCGCAGGTGCTTGGAGATGGCCGGCATGCTCATTTCGAATGGCTGGGCCAGTTCGGTTACCGAGGCTTCACCCGACGCCAGGCGCGCGAGGATGGCCCGCCGGGTGGGATCGGCGAGCGCCGCAAAGGTCGCACTGAGTTGATCAGGCACTTTGTATTAAACCCAATAGTTAAATAACCTATAGGTTAAATACACCCACAGCCTCGACCATGTCAAGAGAACCGTGAAGAAAATTTGGGGTGAAGCGCCAGGGGACTCTTAAGCTCCCAAATTCATCGATAAGGCGGACTCGAGCTCGCGCAAGCGACGACGCAGGTAGCGCTGCTCCACAACATTGGCGGTGAGCGCCAGTGCTCGTGTGTAGGCTTCTGCAGCCTCCTGAGAGCGGCCAAGACGGCGCAGCAGGTCGGCGCGCGCGGCGTGATAAAGATGGTAGGAATCGAGCTCTCCCGAGGCGCCGATCGCCTCAACCCGTTCCAAACCCTTTTCCAGGCCATCACTGAGCGCGACAGCGACTGCATGGTTCAACTTAATCACGGCCGAGGGTTGCAGCATTGCCAGCTCGCGGTAAAGCGCGGCAATCTGTCTCCAGTCCGTGTCTTCCGGCCTGGCAGCTTGCGCGTGCAACGCAGCGATCGCAGCCTGCAACTGATACGGACCAATCCGGCGCAGGCGCAAGGCCTGGTCTACCAGGCGCAAGCCTTCTTCAATCTGATCGTGTTTCCACAGAGACCGGTCCTGCTCTTCAAGCAACACCAGTTCGCCGGCGGGAGTCATGCGGGCCTCGCGGCGAGAATCATGCAGCAGCATGAGCGCCAGCAAGCCAAGGCTTTCTGGTTCGCCGGGCAGCAGTTGACAAAGCACACGCGCAAGGCGGATGGCTTCAGACGCCAGATCGCGGCGAATGAGGCTGTCACCCGCAGTGGCGCTGTAACCTTCATTGAAGATCAGGTAAACCACCGACTGAACAGACGCCAGACGTTCTGGCAGCTTCTTCGGATGAGGAACCTCGTAAGGGATGCGCGCTTCATGGATCTTGCGCTTGGCCCTTACCAGCCGTTGCGCCAGAGTGGGTTCGGGCAGGAGAAATGCGCGGGCGATCTCCGGTGTGGTCAGGCCGCCGAGAGTGCGCAGGGTGAGAGCAACCTGGGCTTCAACATTGATGGCCGGGTGGCAGCAGGTGAAGATCAGACGCAGGCGGTCATCGGGAAAGCCTTCCGGATCATCATGGCCGATGGATTCCTGTGGCACGGTGGCTGTCTCCGTTTCATAAGCGAGCGAGTCTTCCTTTTCGCGCCGGGTGCGCTCGCGACGGGCATAGTCGATCAGCTTGCGATGAGCGGCGGCCATGATCCACGCTCCAGGATTTTCCGGCAATCCTCTTTCCGGCCAATGTGCGAGCGCGGATGCGAACGCATCCTGCATGGCTTCTTCGGCCAGATCGAACGAACCGGAGAGGCGGATCAGCCCGGCGATGATCCGCCCTGATTCCTGGCGAAAGACTGACTCGATGGTGCTGCGCAGATCAGCCATTGTGGCTGCGGGCGCCTGCTTGAGCCATGAACTCTTCGCGCGTGGGAAGCCCGGGAAGAGGACGTACTTCAATGCATCCGTTCGCGCCCCCGCAATGGGGGATTTTGGCGGCCCACTCCAGAGCCTCGTCGAGATCCTTGCAGTCCATAATGTAATAGCCTGCGAGCTGCTCTTTGGTTTCAGCAAATGGGCCATCCGTAATCAGAGTTTTGCCGTTTTGGGTGCGAATCGTGGTGGCCGTGCTGGTAGGCGCAAGCGGCTCGCAGCCCTGCAGAACGCCACGCCGCGTAGCCTCATCAATTACTGTCCACACTGCCTCCATCACCTGCAGGTTTTCTTCCGGTGACCGGGCTTCTGCGTTTTCCTTTTTGTAAATCAGCATCATGTAGCGCATCTTTCGTCCTCCTGTTCTTCCTTTCATGAAAACTTCGCAGTTGCAGACTGCCTGCAGAACTGCTTAGGAAAAAGTCAAAATCGGGCGCACTTCAATGGATCCGAAACGCGCACCAGGAATTTTCGCGGCGATGTCCGCGGCCTCCTTTTGATCGCGGGCCTCCACCAGGTAAAAACCGCCAAGCTGCTCCTTGGTTTCCGCGAAAGGCCCGTCGGTGGTGGAGGTCTTTCCATTGCGCACTCGCACGGTCAAAGCGGTTCCCGTGGGCTGGAGAGCGTTTCCGCCCTTGATGTTCTTTGCGAATTCCTGCCCGAAGGCGCGATACTCGTTGAGCTCGCCATTATCATAGCCCTGGGCAAAGCGGTTTTCATTTTCATAGATCAGCAGTAGATATTGCATAGTTCTCTCCTGAAACAAACCCCCGCAAAATGATAGACGTTTGGATGAACGGCGGGACAGAGCGATTCTGGCCCGCCCATCAAAATTACTTCACCCGCGTGTAATGAAAGTCTTCGCTGAGTGTGGTGTTGTCATTCTTCAGGAAATTCCAGGCAGCATCCACACGATTACCTGAGACCAGTTGCAACCGCAGGCTGCGCATGTGCCCGGGCCCGGCGCTGAGATTTGTGCCGCCGGCAAAAGCGAAGTCAAGTTCGCCGCTTTGCGGGTCAAACCGCTCGGCGACCATGTGTGGCTGGTTGCCGGCCGTGCAGTAGTGCGTGAGAACCAGCTTATCTCCATCAAGGTGGTAGGTGGTGAGCATTTCGTCATGGCCGGGCATACTCTCATGTTCCAGGAGAACAGAGCCGCCGGCAATCAGTTCGTAGCGAACCTGGGCCGTGCCTTTGGGTGTCTTGGCCTGCCAGTTGCCCGCCAGTGTCTTGAGTCTGGCGAAGGCTGTCTGGGCGTCCACTTGGTTGTTGTCAGGGCTTGCTGCCACGGCCATTGCGCCCAGCAGCAGAAGTGAAAAGGCGATGCTTGAAAGCTTCATTGTCGAGTGTCCTCCGGCGCAGGGTGCTTGGCTTGCCCCTTTGCCCTACGCCGGAACGACGGACAGGTTGGAGGAAATCGACAACGGACGAGAGAAAAATTCCTCGCTTTTTTGTGGCGCTGCAGGCGTCGAGACTTATTGCTTTTGAATCAGTAGCTTAGGCTGGTTTGCCGGAATTGCGAGTTCGGCCTAAGGCCCCTCATTCCGGCCTGGCAGCTCCTGAATTGATCGCCTGCGTTAGCATGCTGTGCAACTTATCGGCAATGTTGACGGCGAGTTCCTGTGCTTTGTCGCCGAGTTGAGATTGCTGGTCTCCAAACCGCGACTGCTGATCGCCCAGCTCGGACTGCTGGTCGCCAAGTTTCGATTGCACATCACCCGCCTGTGATTGCAGATCGCCGATGCGGCTTTGCAGATCCCCCAGCTCGGATTGCAGGTCGCCCAGTTGGTCCTCCGTTCCTCCCTGAGAGTTGAGGCGCTGTACATCGGCTTCAATTTTCTGGAAGTCGGCGCTCATGTCGGGAACCTTGATCTTTACCTCTCGTTGCCGGCGGCCGAGTTCACGCTGCTTTTCGCCCAGGGCACGCTGCTTCGCGCCCAGTTCGGATTGTTGCGCTTCAATGCCGGCCAGAGGGTCGAAAAGACCACGCACACTCTTTACCGTGCCGGGATCGCTGATGGAATACGATTTCCCGTTTAGCCGGAACGATATCTTTGCCGGCATGACCCGCGCCCATATGAGCGCGTTATCGGGAACGTCTTCGGCTTCAGACGTACACAGGTCATCGCCCATGCTGATGGCGACCCTGCGGTCATCGGACGTGGTTGCCCAGCAATGGTCGCCTCTGCCGTCGAGGTGCATGCGCACCCTGCCGTGATCGCTCCGGGTTATCAGCGTGAATGTATCGTTCGCGTATTTCGAAGGGACCTGTGCGTAGGCGACAGCAAGGGCGAAGGCCGAAAAGAGAACGGCGGCCGTGAATTTTGCCTGAACTGCAAAAAGAGTCCGTGATGAATTTTTCGATGTCATGATTCGTTCCTCATTCAAGGCTTGCAGGGCAGAGTGCTTCATTCCGGTTTGGCGATTCCCCGGGTGATGGCATCATCAAACATGCCGCGCAGCTCCCGTGATGCCTGGCGTGCAAGCTGGCCCTGCCTGCGTCCCAGCTCACCCTGCTGCCTTCCGAGTTCACCCTGCTTGCGGCCGAGTTCGCCCTGCTGTCGTCCAATCACGGCTTGTTGCCGGCCGGCATCTGACTCCAACCGTCCGATTTGACGCTGCAGTTCACCAATCCGTGATTGAACCCGCCCAAGCTCGCGTTGTGTGGCGCCGCTGCTCTGAAGTTCCTTCAACTGCATGCGGATCTGTTCCAGTTCCGGCCTGATGTCCGGCGCCTTGACTTTGATTTTTTCCATTTGCCCGCCCATGGCATCCTGCTGGCGACCGAGTTCATCCTGTTGGCGTCCGAGTTCGTCCTGTTGTCTGCTGAGCTCTTCCCCGGGAGCGAACAGAGCTGATACCCGCGCAAGGAATGCGGGATCGGTGATCACATAGGATTTTTCGTCGTGCTGGAACCAGATGAAATCACTCTTGATCTTCTCCCGGAGCCTGCGCGCGTGCTGAAGGTCCTCCTCATCGCCAGACATGGTGACTTCGCTCGAATTAGCCTTCATCATCACGTAGCGCGGGCCGGAGCCGATGTTGAAAGAGCCGCCCACAATATTGATCCCGTTTGTGCGCCTGTCGGAGTGTTCGTCGGCGTGGGCGACACTCTGGGCTTTTGTGACAGCCCCCTGGGCAGCCCGCTCTTGCCGGGTTGAGAGCACGCTGCTCGTGTTCGCCGTACGGGCATCCTCCTGGGCGTCTGCGAGAGCCTCCCGGGCCGCCTGCAATTGCGGGCTTGACGGCACGGAGTGCGCCTTTGTCCCTGAGGGAGCCACAGCCGCTTGCGGCGGAGTCGAGGGTGTGCCGGCTTCAGCCTGCGCATAGCTGACCAGGGGATGCAGCGACGCAGCGAGAAAAATGATGGGCGCTGCAAGTGCAATCAGTGCGATCACGAGCCGTTTTTTCATTGCAGTCACGCCTTTCCATGAGAGGATGCGGTCCACACGCCGCTCCGCGCTTGCGGGGCCGTCGCCGTTGGCCATGGACAAAACCTGCCAGCGTACGCGCCCCGGCATGGACTCGAGCCGGGCAAAAAATCCGAGAAGCGTTTCGGCATAAAGCGTGCGGTCCGCGCCGCCGGCCAGCGCAGCCTCATCACTGGCCTGCTCGGCCAGGTCCGTGAGCTGACGATGGAGCCACCAGCCGAGAGGGCTGAACCAGAAAACGGCGCGATGTAGAAGAGAGAGAAGCTGAGTCAAAGCGTCGTGGCGGGCGACGTGCGAGATCTCATGGGACAGGAC
>JBLMYN010000550.1:0-8271 GCA_050258305.1 Actinomycetota bacterium | reverse complement strand
CCTTGAACCCTTCGGATCCGGCATCGCGGGTGGCCTTTATGTTGCAGGATTCCGGTGCTACAGCAGTTCTCACCCACAGTCCACTGGCCCGGAATGCGGCACAAACATCTGCGCGCGTGATTCGGCTTGACGCCGATCGTGAACGAATTGAGCAGGGAGATCCTCGTAACCCGAACCTGAAAGTCGCACCGGAGAGTGGATGCTACGTTATCTACACTTCAGGCTCCACGGGTACCCCCAAGGGGGTGGTAATGCCACACCGCGCGCTGATGAATCTCGTTGAGTGGCACCGCGCGACGGGTTCGATCAGCCGCAGAGTCCTGCAGTTTGCTTCCCTGACTTTCGACGTCAGTTTTCAGGAGATCTTCTCTACCCTGGGCGTGGGCGGAACACTCGTGCTCGTGCCCGATGCGGCTCGCATCGATATGGCGGCGCTGGGCAGATTCATTGCAGAAAACGCAATCGAAAGATTCCATCTGCCGGTGGTCGTACTGCAGAGGCTTGCCGAAGAGTTTTGCGAAAACCAGCAGCCGCTGTCCAGCCTGCGCGAGCTGATGGTTGGCGGCGAGCAACTGCAGATCACCGCTCCCATGGTCCGGCTTTTCGAAAAGCTGAGCGACTGCGCGCTCTACAACCACTACGGTCCATCAGAAACCCACGTCGTAACTTCATGCTTGTTGAGAGGAGCGCCAGCGAACTGGCCTTTGCTACCCCCGCTCGGACGTCCGATCGCGAACACCCGAGCGTACGCCCTTGATCCCCACCTTCAACCCGTTCCCCTGGGAACGACAGGTGAGCTTTATCTGGGCGGCGAATGCGTTGCGCATGGATACCTGGGCCGTCCGGCGCTCACTGCGAAGCGCTTTGTCCCCGATCCCTTCAGCAGCGCGCCAGGCGCACGAATGTACAAAACTGGAGATCTGGTCCGCTACGCCGCGTCAGGAGACATCGAGTTCATTGGACGAAATGATTTTCAGATAAAAATCCGTGGCATGCGAGTTGAGCTGGCGGAGATCGAAATGGAACTGAGGCAGCATCCGTCAGTGCGGGAAGTTGTTGTTACCGTGCGCCAGGACGATCGGACAAATGAGAAAACCCTGGCCGCCTACCTGGTTCCTAAACCGGAAGCGGCCATCAACTCCATCCAGTTGCGCGAGTCCTTGAGGGAGAGACTCCCGGAACACATGGTGCCCACGCATTTTACGGTCTTACAGGATTTTCCTCTGACACGCTCGGGCAAGATCAACCGGCTCGCCCTGCCGGCTCCTGAGGATGTTGAGCCGGCTGCCGAGTACCTTCAACCTGCAACGGCGGTTGAAAAGGCTCTGTCTGCAATCTTCACAGACGTTCTAGGCAGGGCACGGGTTGGCGTCGGTGACAACTTCTTTGATCTTGGCGGCCACTCATTGATGGCCACGCAGATCGCATCGCGCGTGCGGGAGGCTTTCCGGATTGAATTGCCGGTGCGTGCAATCTTTGAAGAACCCACCGTTGCCGGTTTGGCGCGGTTCATTCTGAGGGATGAGAAGAACCGGCGCAGGATTGAGCTGGCAGCGGAAGTGCTGGCGGAGCTTCCATGTGGTGAAATCTCCGCCGATGCTGAGGTTGCGGAGACGAACCGGCAAAACGCACAAAAGGCGGATTCCTCCATCACGCCTGAAGCTGGCCCGGCAACCCCGGGTCATGGGTCCGATCTCAACGCCACCAGGATTGTAAGGAGCGCCCCACTATCTTTCGCCCAGCAGCGGCTGTGGTTTCTCGACCAATACGATCCTCAAAGCACCCTCTATAACCTGCCCGCCGCACTTCGCCTGCAAGGACCGTTGGATGTTGCGGCTCTCGAAAAGAGTTTGAACGAAATCATCCAAAGACATGAGTCTCTGCGGACAACTTTTGAGATCGCCGGTGAAAGGCCGGTGCAGATCGTCCATGAGCCATCCTTCTGCAAACTGCCCATAACGGATCTGCGGAACCTGGGGCTGGAAGAGTCAAGCAGGACTGCGAACAAGCTCATCGCGGAGGAAGCAGAGCGCGGATTTGATCTGGCCAATGGGCCGTTGCTGCGCACGCAATTAATACGCATTTCTCCAACCGATCACATTTTCCTGGTCACAATGCACCACATTGTCTCGGATGGCTGGTCGATCAAAATCTTCATTCATGAACTGGCCGCCTTCTATGACGCGAATTGCCGGAACCACAAGTGTTCTCTCCCGGACTTGCCTATCCAGTATGCCGATTTTGCTTTGTGGCAGCGGGAATGGTTGCAGGGAGCGGTGTTGTCTGGCCAGCTTGAGTACTGGAGAAAGCAACTTGCTGACGCTCCGCCGCTGCTCGAATTTCCTACTGACCGGCCGAGGCCGGCGTACAAGACCTTCCATGGCTCCGCACTGGTCTTCAGCATTGCGCAACAGGTCGGTGGTGAAATCGCGTCTCTCGGCAGGCAGGAAGGCGCAACGCTTTTTATGGCCCTCGTGGCCGGCTTCTATGTCCTGCTGTATCGCTATACCGGACAAGAAGACATTGTCATAGGCACCCCGATTGCGGGCCGGAACCGCAGAGACGTGGAAGAGTTGATTGGCTTCTTCATCAACACTCTGGTCGTGAGGACCCGGGTCTCAGGCGCTATGAGTTTTCGAGAGTTGCTGCAGCATGTGCGGGAAATATGCCTGCAGGCTTATACCCACCAGGATGTTCCTTTTGAAAAGCTGGTGGAGGAATTGCACCCTGAGCGCAACCTGAGCCACTCGCCGCTCTTCCAGACCATGTTTCACCTCCAGAATGTGCTGAATGAAAACCTTGTTCTTTCCGGGCTGTCCGTCAGCGTGGTGGAGACCCAGATCACCAAAGCAAAATTTGACATCTCGCTCGCCATGAGTGAAGGCGCGGATGGACTAAGAGGAATCCTCAACTACAACACGGATCTTTTTGATCGTGAGACCATCCACCGGATAGCGACGCATTTTGAGGCGCTGCTGCGGGCCGCAGTGCAGAGTGCTGATGAACAGATTTCGCGCTTACCCATGCTCTCCGCAGAGGAAAAGAAGCAAATCGTGGCCGGCTGGAATGATTGCAGGCGCGACTACGAAAGAGGACGCCTCGTTCACGAAATCCTGGAAGAGCAGGCTCGGCAGCGGCCGCATGCACCGGCAGTAAGGTTTCAGAACACAACGTTAACCTACGCGGAGCTCAACGGCCGCGCCAACCGGCTTGCCTATCAGCTTCGAGAGCTGGGGGTCGGGCCGGAACATATCGTGGGCATTTGCGCTGAGCGAAGTCTTGAGATGATGGTCGGCCTCTTCGGGATCCTGAAGGCCGGGGCTGCATATCTGCCATTCGATCCCGCATACCCCAGGGCCAGACTTGACTACATGCTGGATGATGCCGGAGTCAAAGTGCTGGTCACGCAACGGGCCGTTGCTCAGCAACTTCCGGCGCGTGAGGTACAACGTGTGTATCTGGATTCGCGGGACGCGAATGCTGCAAGCGAGAGTTTCGACAATCTGCCGCGTCTTGTTCGTCCGGAAAACCTCGCATACGTGATTTATACCTCCGGTTCCACAGGCAAGCCGAAGGGAATCATGATCGAGCATCGTACTCTGGCCAACTACATCGGCTGGGCGAATACGTTGATGTTCGACGATCACGTAAAGACTGTTCCGGCTGTGCAGGGTCTGACGTTTGACGGATCGCTGAAGCAGCTCTTTGCGCCGCTATTGCGCGGGCTTGAGATCTGGCTGTTGAGTACGGCTGAGATCACTGATCCGGTTTCACTCATTGAGGCCCTGAGCGCGCACCGAGACATAAGATTCAGCGCCGTACCTTCCCTCTGGAAGGCTATCCTCGACGCACTCGAGTCCGGACAAGCCAAACTGCCGAAGGGAGTCTTTACGCGCGCTCTCATCGGCGGTGAAGAACTTCCTAAAAGCGTGGCGGACCGGTCTTTCGCGCTCTTCCCTGAGCTTCTACTCTGGAATCTTTACGGCCCGAGCGAAATCACCGCAACTGCAACAGCCGCGCTCATTCGCCCCGGCGACCAGATTACTCTGGGCAAACCGATTGCCGGGAAAAAAGTGCATATCCTGGATCGAGAGCTGCAGCCATTGCCTCCCGGCATCGCCGGTGAAATTTACATTGGGCGGGAAGGACTGGCACGCGGCTATCTGGGCAGGCCGGATCTAACCGCGGAGAACTTTATTCCCGACCCGTTCAGCGAGGAAGCAGGCGCGCGTCTCTACCGCACCCGCGACAGAGCCCGATATCTGGCAGACGGCCGAATTGAATTCCTGGGCCGGTCTGATCATCAAGTGAAATTGCGCGGGTTCCGCATTGAGCTTGGCGAGATCGAGGCGTCGCTTCGAGAACACAACAACGTGAGAGAGGCCGTTGCTGTAATCAAAACCAGCGGTGAAGGTGAACAACAGCTTGTAGCATACGTGGTTCCATCGCGCGAAACTGCGCCTGCCGGAGCCGAGTTGCGTGAATTTCTAAAGGACAGGCTGCCCGACTACATGCTCCCGTCCGCCTGGGTGGCAATCGAGTCGCTGCCGCTTACAGCCACCGGAAAGCTCAATCGAGCCGCTCTTCCTGAGCCCAAAAAAGGAAAGCGTGAGATCGGCGCTGAATTTGCTCCTGCCCGTACCGCAGTGGAAGAAACAATCGCGGAAATATTCGCCGAAGTGCTGGGGATCTCGCCAGTGGGCATACACGATAACTTTTTTGAGCTTGGAGGCCACTCGCTGCTGGCCACCAGGGTTGTCAATCGCATCCGCAAGACATTCAAGGCTGACCTGGCGCTACGGCGCTTCTTTGAAGCGCCGACCGTGGCTGGAATTGCGACAACTTTGTCTGCCCAGGAAACAGTTGCCGGGCGCATGGAAGAGACGGCGGTTCTTCTGCGCAAGATTGATACCCTGTCCGCCGACGATCTGGAAGAGTTGCTCAGAAAGAAGAGGGCAAAGGAAGGCAGGATGACTCGTAGCTGAGGCGAGACCTGCATTCGGCAAATAAGTAAGTGAGCGCGTTTCAATTATTTAAAAAAAGGAGATTTCGTCTGTGACAACCGCACTTGAGGCAATGCTTGCAAACATTACCACCACACCTGCACTGGATAACGCGTTCTACCAGGAATGGACAACACGCCGTTTCACCATTGAAGAGCTTCAGGCCTTCGCGAAAAATTATGGAGCCTGGGTCAAATCGTTTCCCGATGCCCTGGCGATTCTTCTGATCACTACAGGCGATCTGGAGGCCAAGACGGAGTACGTAAAAACGCTCTACTCGGAGATGGGGTACGGAAACGCGGAAAAGGTCCACAGCGTACTGCTGAACAATTTCTTTAACGAACTCGCGGTGCAGATGGGTGAGGGGAACAAACTGGACCAGGCGTCCGGCACTGCGGATCTGCTGCCCGCCACCACAGCTTTGATACAAGGCGAGCAGGCGCTCTATGCGGACCGGGAAATGTCTTTTGGGGCCCAGCTTGCGCTGGAGTGGCAGGCCTACACCATGCTGCGCAAGCTCTATGACGGCGCCCGCAATTATCTTGGCCTGTGGCAGGACCCTGATGAATTCCACGAAGCCTGTGAATATTTTTATGCTCATATCGGCGCGACTGAAAAGGAGCACAAAGAGGAGTCGCTCAAGGCGGTAAAGCGTTATGCCGTGAGCAAGGATGCGGTGGACAAAATGACGGAAGGTTATCGGCGCCACCTGGAACTCATTGCCAATTTCTGGCGGGGACTGCACGCTGAGACCACCAGGCTGAAAGATAAGTCCACGGTGGCAGCTTGATTCCGGATTGGCTGCAAGCGCGGTGCGCTGAAGGAAGGTGACATGATGGGCGCGCAACCTGTTGTCGACTTTTCTGTGTTTCAGCAGATAGATGTGCGGGTGGGAAAAATCATTTCGGCTGATCCGGCCGAAGGGTGCCGCGTGCCGGCTTACAAGCTCGTTATAGACTTTGGTCCCGAGCTGGGCACCAGGCGGAGCATTGCCCAGGCGACAAATTACCCGCGCGAGTCGCTGCCGGGACGGCAGATACTCGCAGTGGTAAATTTCATGCCGCGGCAGGTAGGTAAAAACATGTCAGAGGTTCTCGTCCTGGGCGTTCCCACGCAGGAGAAAGGGACGGCACTGGTAGTACCGGACATGGAGGCCATCGTCGGCGGCCGCCTTTTTTGAGCAGCGGCAAGGAGATTTATGAGCCTGCGTGAAAAGGAAAAGAAAATGATCTACAAAGGTGTTGTCAAACACGAGGAACAGTATTCCATCTGGCCCGCGTCCCGTGAGAGCGTTCCTGGGTGGAAGGATCCAGGTAAAGAGCCAGCCAAGCGGGAATGCCTGGCTCACACAAAGGACGCCTGGACTGATATGAGGCCTCCCGGTGTGCCGAAGAAGATGGAAAATTTGCAGAGCGGGAACCTGCAATGAATACCGTAGAACTCCGCTCTGACGCATTGAAGGCCGAGGTGGATCTCAGGACAGGACTACCTTATGCCAACCTCATCCGCAATCATCGGCGCTTCGCATCGGTGATCGCCGACCATCTCGGTGTTGATGCGAATCATGTGCTGCCCACCTATGGAGCGACCGGAGCGATCGAAGCGGTTCGAAACCATGTTTTCCGGACAGCACGTAAACCGAATCCCGTGTTGTTGACCGTTGCTCCTGGATACTGGAGAGCACGCGAGTCATTTCAAGGATTCGGATTCACGGTTGTCGTGGTCGAAACCGAGCGCGACGGCTTTGCAATCAACGAGCCGGCGTTGATTCAGAAGGCACATGAAGTTCAGCCTGACATTGTTTACCTGAGCCTTCCAAACAACCCGAGCGGGGCAGTTTTCAATCCGGCGGCTGTTCTCAACGGCATGCCGGCGGAGACGGCGGTCGTCTTTGATCTCACGCTTCCCAGCAGGCAGATTGATGTGCCGAAGCTGACGAATGAGCTCTACCGCGATTTTCAGGGCAGGAAGCTGTTTATAATCGCGTCCACTTCGAAATCCCACAACACAGCGGAGTACCGAATTGGATGGGCAGTATCAGCTGGTTCCGAAGATGCCGCGGAGTTGATGAAGGAAAACCGCAACGTCGTTTCCTCCGTCTCTGTCGAACAAGCTTTATCGGCAATCAGGAGAGAGCCGCCCGTGCTGGCCCTGATCGAGGAGTCTTTTGCGCTGCTGAAGAACTCCGCAGGGAGCAAGAGCTTTCAACTCATAGAGCCATCCAGGAGAGCAGAATCCAGTTATCTCCTCATTCGGGTGCGTTGTGATGCTGTCGATCTGAGGAACTCGCTTGAACGTCTTGGAATCGGCGTGATGTGGGGTTCAGAATTCGGTCTGGCGGACGAATATGTCAGACTGGAGGTATCAGAGCCGGAGAATGTCCGCGCTTTCCTGAATGCAATCACGCGCATCTCCAGTGGACAAAAGACCCGGCCTTAGCGACAGTTTCTGAGATGAGATCATGCTTTCAAATTTTCTGATCCCATGCAGCCACCTTCACTAAACGCCAGCCCGAAATCCGTCTGGCTCAGCATGCGAACTCTCAATCCAGGAGCAAAGGTGCGGCTGTTTTGCTTCCCTTACGCGGGAGGGGGAGAGGCCGCTTACCGAAGCTGGCAAAACACTCCATGCGCGCTGGGGGTCATACCTGTCCAGTTGCCGGGCCGCGGAAGCCGCATGGCTGAACCTCCATTCACCAGGCTTGGTCCGCTCGTGCTCGCGCTAAGCGAGGCGCTTGCATCCGAAATAGACGGGCCCTTTGCCTTCTTCGGACACAGCATGGGAGGACTCATAGCGTTTGAACTGGCGCGCCAGTTGAGGAGAGAAGGCAAGCATTTGCCTGTCCATCTCTTCATCTCGGCGAAATGCTCTCCAACCAGCACTGAAGAGCTCCCATCGTCAGAGCACTCTGACGCGCAATTGATCGAGATATTGCGAAAATATGAAGGCACACCAGGCGAAGTGCTGGAGCAACCTGAACTGATGAATCTGTTCCTCCCAACCATCCGTGCCGATATGGAGCTGTGCAGTACCTATGTCTGCAATCCGGAGCCTCCCCTGCCATGCCCAATCACGGTCTTCGGGGGCCTTGAAGATCATGTAAGCCGGCGCCCGGGTCTCGAGGGCTGGAGAGAATACACATCCGGTGCATTCACGTTGCGGATGTATCCTGGCGGACATTTCTTTCTCAACAAATGGGAGAGGTCGGTGCTTGAAGTGATCTGTCGGGATTTGTTGGGGTAGCCAAATTCCTCGTTGACCCGGCTTG
>JBLMYN010000549.1:0-4136 GCA_050258305.1 Actinomycetota bacterium | reverse complement strand
GTATCGTAATAGCCATGGGGCGTCCGCGACATGAACTGCGGCGGGTTATGCGGGAAAAGACCGGCAACAGCTTCGGCCACGGCGTGCGTCACCTCGTTCTCTTCAATGCGGTCCCATACGCTGAAGACGAACCGTCCGCCCGGCTTCAAGACGCGCCATACTTCGCGGTATGCTGCAACCTTGTCGGGAAAGAACATCGCCCCGAACTGGCAGACGACAGCATCGAACATGCCCTCCTGGAAGGGAAGACTGAGAGCATTGGCCTGCCGCCACGTGACCGGTCGTCCGTTCGCAAGCCGGGAAGCCGCGAAATCCAGCATCGGCTGATTTAAATCAGTGGCTACAATGGCAACGGCAGCGGGCAATACATTCACGAGCGCCCGGGTGAGGATGCCCGTACCGGCCGCGATCTCGAGCAACTCTCCTTGCTGGACATCCGACACCCGCCGCGCCAGGTCTTCCGCGTAGGGCTCAAAGATCATCGGTCCCATATACCGGTCATAGAGAACAGGGATGGAGCCCGCAAACGTACTGTCGGTTTCTGACATGAAAACCCTCGTTTGTGCGAATTCACCTGAGCGTCCGCTCAGGAGGAGGCATTAGAGCCCGAACAGTTCCCGCAGGCGCTTCGTCTGCGCGCGGCTTACCGGGATCTCCGTCTGCTTGCGGTCGTCCATGCGGAGTTGATAGGAACTTTTGAACCAGGGCACGACTTCTTTAATACGGTTGATGTTGACTACAAAAGAGCGGTGGGCCCGCCAGAACATGTCCGGATCGAGCCCTTCGAGCAGCTCTTCCAGCGTGCGGCAGTTGGACTGGCCTTCGTGCGTGGTGGCGACGACGCTGATGATTCCGTCTTCAATCGAGGCAAAGCAAACGTCCTTTTGATCGACCAGGTACAGTCTCCCGGCGGATCGCAGCAGAAGCTTGGAATTCTGCGGCTTTTGCGCCTCCAGCATCTTCAGCAGTGAATCGAGCTTGTTATTGCTGGCAGCAGCAGGCGTTTGCAACCTCTTGCGTGCCTTCTCGAGGGCCTGCAGCACGCGTTTCTTGTCAAATGGCTTGAGCAGGTAATCGATGGCATTCACCTCGAAGGCTTTCACAGCATACTGGTCGAATGCCGTACCGAAAATGATCTGCGGCATGGAGACTTTTCTGTCGAGCAGCTTCTTAATGACTCCAAAGCCGTCAAGCCCGGGCATCTGAACGTCAAGAAACAGGATGTCCGGCGCGTGTTCTTTCACAAGGTTCACTGCCTCGAGGCCGTTGTTGCCCTGAGCGACGACGTTTACGTCGTCCACTGATTTGAGCAGATAGCTGAGCTCATCACGTGCAAGCTGCTCGTCATCGACTATGACCGCGGAAAAAGGCACTCCAGTTTGCTCCGTGTCCAGTATAGAGGGTAAATCGCGAGAGGCTCAATGGCCCCGGTCAGCTGTTCCTCTCCACCACAAACTCCGGGATCATCAGCAGTGCGCGTTTGATCTCAGAATCGGGAAAGGTACAGATGGCTTTGCGGGCACCTTCGGCATGCTTGGCCGCTTCATCATAGGCGTACTGGATGGAACCATAACGCTTGAGCATGTCCAGAATCTGTTCATGACTTACGCTGACGAAGGCACGTTCTTTCAGAACGGTTTCAACGAGCCTGCGTTCGTCCGGCGTGCAGCGTTCGAGCGCATGGATCACAGCCATGGTGACCTTGCCTTCGCGCAGATCGCTGGCGACAGGCTTGCCGAGGACAGCCTCCGAAGCCGTGAGGTCGAGCACGTCATCGACAATCTGAAAGGCGAGGCCGAGATTGCGGCCATACTCGCCGAGCCGGGTTTCCTGTTCTTCGCCGCCTTGCCCCAGCAGCGCTCCCATGCGCATGGAAACGGAGAACAGACAGGCAGTCTTGCGGAAGATCAGGTCAAAGTGCTCCTCCAGAGAGATGCACTTGCCCAGCTTCTCCATCTGCAGCAGTTCCCCTTCGACCATCTGCTGGGTCAGATCAATCAGCACATCAAGAATCCTGAAGTTGCGTTCCTGTACGGCGATCTTAAAGGCTTGCATGTAAAGCCAGTCACCGGCCAGCACACATTTGGAATTGCCCCATTGGGTGTTGGCGGCGGGGCGGCCGCGGCGCGTCCTGGCCTCGTCAATAATGTCGTCATGCACCAGCGTGGCCGTGTGGATGATCTCGACGACTGCGCCCAGGCGAACAGCAGAGCGCTCATTATGCGGAAAAAGCTTGGCCGAGAGCAGCAGCAGAGCGGGGCGTATGCGCTTTCCGCCGCCCGCGCGCAGGTACTCGCCGATCTCAGTGATGGCGCGGACATTGGATACAGTGTCACGGCCAAACTCCCGTTCGATCGCTGCCAGATCTTCGCGCAGCAACTCAAAGACTTCTTTCGCGTTTCCGGTGGCGGGTGAGCTCAATCAGGCCCCTTAGTTGCTGCGATAGTTGGTGAACTGCATGTCAATGCCGAAGTCGCGCCCTTTCAGCACGGCGATGATCTCCTGCAGGGTGTCACGGTCCTTGCCGCTCACACGTACCGTGTCGCCCTGAATGGCGGCCTGGACTTTTTTCTTGGAATCCTTGATCACCCTGACAATCTCTTTGGCTTTTTCCGTGGGAATGCCCTGCTGCATCGTGATTTTCTGCCGCGCCCGCGAACCGGCGGCCGGCTCCACGGGGCCGTAGGTGAGCGCCTTGAGAGGCACGCCGCGCTTCACCAGCTTGGTCTGCAAAATGTCATTCACTGCTTTGAGTTTGTATTCGTCGGACGAGGTCATGACGACGGCCTCTTTGCCTTCCAGGGCAATTTCCGATTTTGAATCCTTCAGGTCAAAGCGGGTGTGAATCTCCTTGAGCGCATTCTGGATAGCGTTGTGCACTTCCTGGAGGTCAACTTTGCTTACGATGTCGAATGTGTTTTCCGTGGCCATGCAGGTAATAGCTTACTAAAGAGCAGTGAAGGGTGCACATTTTTTGGGAGGAACCGCCAGCGGATCACGGCAATCCCGGATTTGCCGGTGGAGATTATGGCCGTCGGAATTCCCTTCTATCACGCCGTTTATCGCTTCCCACCCTTTCGGACCGTTGTGATCCCTGGATAGATGTAACCTTTTACCCGACAATTTACTCTGTCCCAGCGAGAACCAAAATGCCAGAACAGACACTAAATTTCCTGGACAGCAAAGAGGTTGCTGAAGGAACACTCGCCTTCAGTCTGCAAAAACCCGCGGGCTTTGTTTTCAAGGCAGGCCAAACCGCGGACCTCACACTGGTGAATCCGCCGGAAACCGACTCTGAAGGCAATACGCGGACGTTTTCCATCGCCAGCGCGCCCTCGGAGAATGAACTGACGTTTGCCACTCGGCTGCGTGACACCGCATTCAAGCGCACTCTGCGCAACATGAAGGCGGGCACAAAGATCAAGGTGGACGGCCCCATGGGATCGTTCAACCTGCACAAGAACGCCAGCAAGCCGGCAGTCTTCCTCGCCGGAGGCATTGGGATCACGCCGTTTCTGAGCATGATTCGCGAAGCGGCGAGGCAGAAGGATCCCCACCAGATTTATCTCTTCTACTCCAATCGCCGGCCGGAAGATGCCGCCTTCCTGGACGAGCTGCAGGGCATGCCGAAACAGAACCCCAACTTCCATCTGGTACCGACGATGGCTGAGATGGACAAATCCAAGCAAAGCTGGACAGGCGAGCGGGGATTTATTGACGCGGCCATGCTCAAGCGATATCTGCCTGATCTGAAGGGGCCTATTTACTACTCGGCGGGACCGCCCGCCATGGTTGCCGCCATGAAAGACATGCTGGCCAACGCCGGTGTCGATGAAGATGACGTCCGGGCGGAGGATTTCCCGGGATATTAGGCGGACTTCTTACCGCAAATTGCCCGGAAAATGCGGATTACGCGCAAACCCGGTCCGCAAACACTGCGGCACGAGAGACCCGCAATCGGATGTTTCTGTGTTCTCTTTTCTCGTGAAATAAAGCCCGCCGTGCAGGCGGGCTCTAGCAAAACTCAGCCAAGAGCGAACCGCTGCTTCATGCCACCCTTTGTCTCTTCCCTCGGGCTTCAGCGAAGAGCTTGGCTATTTCGCGGTTAAAGGCTGGGATGTCCGCAGGTTTGCGGC
>JBLMYN010000548.1:0-8008 GCA_050258305.1 Actinomycetota bacterium | reverse complement strand
GTGCGCGCGCAGCAGCGGCAACGCCGAGAATCGGTGCCCCTGCCAACGGTAGCGCTTGTCGGCTACACCAACGCGGGCAAATCCACCCTGTTCAATGCGCTGACTGCCGCAGGCGTGCTTTCGTCGGCAAAGATGTTCGCCACGCTCGATCCCACGATTCGAGCCATCACTCTGCCCAGCAAGAGGAAAGTCCTGCTCTCCGATACAGTGGGTTTTATTCGCAGTTTGCCCACTACGCTGGTGACGGCATTTCGGGCCACGCTTGAAGAAGTGCAGCGCGCCGCCCTGCTGCTCCATGTCTCTGATGTAACCAGCCCGACGGCCCAGGAACAGCAGCGGCAGGTAGACGCCGTTCTGAAAGAGCTTGAGGTGCAGAACACGCCGCAGATCCGGGTCATGAACAAAATCGATCTGCTGCCGGAAGCACAGAGGAAATCGCTGGCCAGCACGGAAGCGATTGTTTACATCTCAGCGGCGGCAAATCTTGGGCTGGACACGCTTCGTCAGGCGATTGACGCCCTCTTGAATGTGGACGCGTTGCGGCGATTGCGCATCCGCGTGCCGCAAAGCGAAGGCAAGCTGCTGGCCCAGATTGAAGCGCGCGGCCATGTGCTGAAGCGCGCGTACCGCGACAGCACAGTACAAATGGAAGTGGATGCGCCGGAATCGCTGGCGCGAACGCTCGACGCCTACCAGGTTAAAACCAGAAGCCCCCACGAAAGCACAAGGATTCGCAGAAAAGCTCTGGGATGACTCCGTAAGCGATTGCGCGCTATTCTTTTTGAGTTGCAATCTGAAAGGATTGACTCCGCCTATGCGCCTGATTTCATCGTTCTTCCTTTTTCTGGTGATTACCCTTATGTCCCTTGCTTCTGTCGCTCAGAAACCCAAATCCAGCTCGAATTCATTTCCTGACGCCGCTGAGTTGAACAGGATGGCGTCGCGTTTTGCTCCCACCCGCCTGGTGGTGGATACCTCGGCGCTCTCCGCCGGAGACAAGCAGGCGCTGGTGAAGCTGATTCAGGCAGCGCAGATTCTGAACCCGCTGTTCATGAAGCAGTTGTGGAGCGGCGACCTGGCCCTCTATCACAAGCTGCAGAGGGAAAAAACACCGCTGGGCAGAGCACGACTGCATTACTTCTGGATCAACAAGTCACCGTGGTCTGAGATTGACCAGCACAAGGCCTTTATGCCCGGCGTCCCGGAACATAAGCCCGCGGGAGCAAACTTCTATCCTGAGAACATGACCAAGGAGAAGTTTGAAGGATGGGTGAAGACGCTTTCACCGCAGGAAAAGGAGCAGGCTGAAGGATTCTTTACCGTGATCCGCCGCGATGCCAAAGGGAAGCTGAAGATTGTCCCCTACAGCCAGGAGTACAAGACTGATCTCGACCGCGCGGGAAAACTGCTGCGTGAAGCGGCGGCGCTCACCGGAAATGAAACGCTGAAGAAATTTCTCATCACGCGGGCCGGCGCCTTCGCCTCCAACGACTACTACGAGAGCGACATCGCCTGGATGGACCTGGATGCTCCGCTCGACATCACCTTTGGCCCGTACGAAACCTACAATGACGAGCTTTTCGGATACAAAGCGGCGTTTGAAGCCTACATCAATCTGCGCGACGAGAAAGCAAGCGAGCGCCTGGCCTTTCTCGGCCAGCATCTGCAGGACATAGAAAACAATTTGCCGGAAGACCCGCAATACCGTGTAGCCAAACTGGGCGCGGCTGCGCCGATCCGCGTGGTCAATGAGGTTTTCGCAGCCGGAGACGGCAATCACGGCGTGCAGACGGCGGCTTACAATCTGCCCAACGACGACAAAGTGGTGCAACTCAAGGGCAGCAAACGGGTGATGCTGAAGAACGTGCAGGAGGCGAAATTCAAGTCCACTCTGGTTCCGATTTCAAAAGTTGTGCTGCAGCCGGCGGCACAAAAAGACCTGAGTTTTGACCTGTTCTTCACCCACATCGTAGCGCATGAGCTGTCGCATGGACTGGGGCCGCACCAGATCAAAGTGAACGGCCGCGAAACAAACCCGCGCCTGGAACTGAAAGAGTTGTATAGCGCGATTGAAGAAGCCAAGGCCGATGTTACCGGCCTGTTCGCCCTGCAGCACCTGATGACGCAGGCGGATCAGGGCAAGATCCAGATGCCGATCCCGCACGGGCCGGAAGCCGAGCGCCAGCTTTACACCACGTATCTTGCGTCGTCATTCCGGACTCTTCGCTTTGGGCTTCAGGACGCGCACGCCAAAGGCATGGCAATCCAGTTCAATTATTTTCTGGATAAGGGAGCGTACGTCGAGAACCCTGACGGGACTTACAGCGTCAATGTAAGCAAGATGAAAGACGCGGTCAACTCCCTTGACCATGAGTTTTTGACGATTGAGGCCACCGGGGATTACAACGGCGCGAAGAAGATGCTCACGGAGTTAAGCGTGCTCCGGCCGCAGACGCAGAAGACGCTGGACCGCCTGAAATCCCTGCCCACAGATATTGAACCCGTGTTTGTGACGGCGAATGAACTGCTGAAGGCGGCGAAACCTGCACAATCGAAGAAAAGAGGCAAATAACACCTGGATCGATGCGGTTGATCGCGGATCGCACAAAACCGCGAGTCACAGCACTCCCAGAGCGGTTGAAGATCACAAGCGTGGTATGACTTTAAATCCGGATTTGGCATAACAAGAAGAACGCTGAAGGCGTCATAGTTTCAGGGGAAGAAATATCGGGTCGAAGAAGGGGGCCCACCATGAAATCATTTGCGCATTCTCGTCTTCTACTCTCAATGCTGCTCTGCTTCGCAACCGTGGCAGGAGCTGCCCAGCAGGCGAAATCCTCATCAGAGCAAAAGAAAAGCTATTCTCCGCGCGCTCAGGAGCGGATTATCCGCGATGTGAGGCATGAAATTCTGATGCTGCCCTATTACGGCGGCGCATTCGACCACATTGCCTTCCGTTTGCAGGGATATGACGTAATTCTGACCGGACATGTGGTCCAGGCCACTCTCAAACACGATGCGGAACATGCAGTCAGGCATGTTGAGGGTGTGGAACGTGTAATCAACCACATCCAGATACTGCCGCCGTCGGCGGGGGATGCCCGTTTGCGGCGCGCCGTGTTTCGCGCCATTTATGGTTATGGCCCGCTGCAGCATTACGGGGTCGGATCAAACCGCGCCATCCTGATCATTGTGAATCGCGGACATGTAACCCTTGAAGGCGTCGTCATCAGCAAGGCAGACAAGAACATGGCCGGGATACGGGCCAATGGCGTGCCAGGAGCATTTTCCGTAACCAACAATCTGCGCGTGGAAAAAAATGGCGAGGGATTGTAGGCGGATACCCGAAGGACATCTCCGGGGAGAGGCTCCGGAGCCAGGGCTGGCGGAGACAGGCCGACGGTTTAATGGGAGTCGCGCAGTTTCTTTGCGATGGACCGGGTAATCAGCTCAAGTTGGTAGAGGACCTGCTCGTCGATGCCGAGATTGGCGGCGCGAATTGCGCCCATAGGATCAGTGGCAAACCAGCGGGTGTTTCTTTCCGAACTCCTGATCCACTGGAGAAGATCGTCTTCCCGGGCAGACAATTCCTGTAACAGGTGATCCACATGTTTTCGGGAGAGGACCTCAAGCTGGGCCTGGCAGCGGTGCAAGTGTTCCATTACTTCCAGAATGGGTTGCGCTGGACTCCCGGCAATGAACAGCCCGCAATCTTCGCAATAGGACTCAATAAGCCGTGAAGACGTGCGGCTTACTCTGCGAAATGAGGTGTGCTCGGCAGACATAATCACGGAAGCACGGGAACAATTCTAAAAGAGTAGAGTGAGGGCGTCAGCCAAAAATATGATCGGCACAAAATTAAAAAGGCTAATGCATCTCAGGCTCACCTGCGCGCTTCTGCATCAGAAAATCGGAGACTTCCTGCGCAACTTTTTGAAGATGAATCGAACGTTGCGCACCGAAAAAGAAAAGCCACAGCTTCCGGGTCTGTGGCTTTTCGTATTTTAGCAGTCGACGGATGAGCCTGCTTCTATATCAGTAGAGCGAATGCCCGCGGTTTTGATATAGCGCAACGAAAGAAAAATCCAAGCTATACACACAAGGCCTTGGCGGTAATCCATAACGCAAGTCTTTAACGGCCTGGAGTCAAGGGAAAGAAAACACAGAAGGAGAGCTGGTTCATCGCAAACGGCCACGGTTGCATGGGTTAGGAGGAGACCGGTGTTGCCTGCGATAAAATGGTTGCTGCACGCAACTTTGCCCGGCACCGCCGTTCATCGAGAAGAATGTTCCTGAGATTGATCACTATCGTTCTACTATTATTTGCCCTGCCATGTTTGGCCTCAGCGCAAAGTGCGCGCGAGTCGTCCTCCAGGGCAAAGCCCGCCCCTACGCCTGTAATCCAAAAGCCCAGGCCATCTCCGGAACGTGACGCGACCATGGCGACCGGTGAGCGGCTTCTGTTCAAAGAGCACGATCCTGCCGCCAGCGTCAACGAATTCAAGAAGGTGATCAAGATGGACCCGTGGTACGGCCAGGGGTACATGCTGCTGGGGCTGGCGCACATGCAGTTGGGCCAGTGGAGCGACGCGCAATGGGCCTTTGAAGAGGCCACCAAAGTTGAGCCGGGGAATGCCAAGGCGTATGTCGGGATTGGCTCGGCCCTCAACGAGCAGCACGAATATGCGGCGGCGCAGAAGGCCCTGGAGCACAGCCTGGATATGGATCCGGAATCAGCCGAAGCCCACTACGAACTGGCGCGCACGCTGGCAGCCACGGACAAGTGGGACGAGGCGGCGCCGCATGTGCAGCGCGCCCTTGCGCTCAACCCGGATTATGCCGGACCGTACGCTTTGATGGGCAACATCTACATCAAGAATGATGATCCCGCGTCGGCGCTTCACGAATTCGAGGAGTGCCTGCGGCTCGATCCCAAAGGCAGCCTCGCTCCTTCCGTCAGGCAGATGATTGCAGAACTCAAGAAAGTGCTGGCGCAGCAGTAGCTACTTCGCCGCAGTCAACACCACAGATTCCGAATCGTCCGTGCTCACACCGCTGAAGAATTTTTTCAGCTCCGGATAATCCTTCTGCACAAACACAATGCCGCCCATGGCAAATTCGCGTGCGATACTGAATGTATTTTCGTTCGAGCTGCGCTGGACCTTGTAGAAGGAGAATTCCGTCTGCAGCGGCTGGCTTTTCGGCAGGCTTTCCACTCGCATGCCCGATGGAAACGTAATCTGGACGTCATCGACCGCGTAATACGGATAATTGAAGTAGACGGGCTGCTTGCGTTCTCCATGGGAAAAGGGCTGGGTTCTGTCTCCCTCAAAGAGATCACTGGGTACGATCAGCCGCTTACCGGTGCTGCTGGCGAAAGAAGGTATATCAACTTTGAACGTGGCGGAGAGTTGAGCGTCCGGCGTGTCCCAGCCCGTGGCCTTGAGTTGTTTCACCATCGCTCCGTTCGGCAGCATCGAGCGCATTTCATCTTCAAGCTCTTTCTTCCTGCCTGCATCGTCCGTCCTGAATCCATTCAGCCGATGCTCCAGGGCCTCGACGCCCGCCCATGCGATCGCAACCTGGCCGTGAGCGCTGCCGTCGGGAGAGAGTGAGAGCCTTCCCACACGTTTGCTGACCGCGTCCTTGTAGCTTGCAGGAGGTGTAGGGGAGAGCTCAGTGCCTCCGCCCGCAACCTGTCGTAGTCCTTCCGTGGACGTGTGCCGCCAGGGGAGAAGACCGTAAGGACAGTATGGTGTGCCGGGATCGAGATACGTTTCTTTCCCGTTCACGGCAGCAATCGCCATTTCAGAGGTGAGTTGGAGAGGATTGGGAACATTCATCCGGAAAAAGACCCTGTCGCGGTCGGCCACCCGCATCGCGTATGCCTGAATTCCCGCGGCGCGCGCCAGTGCGATGAATGTCCGCGTGATTTCGTCGCGGTATCCCTCCTGCTTGCGGAGCACCGTTTCAACCGAGCGCTTTTCCTTGCTGTCCGCCTGCAGTATCTGCCGCAGCCTGTCATTTCCCTGCTCATAGCTGAGGTTCTTGATCTTCTGGACGTAAGCGTAGATCTTGCGGAGCTTCTGGTCCGGCGAATCTGCGGGCGCAACAATCTGCTTCAAGATGCTGGCATCCGGGTGCCCCATGAATTTGTCCACGTCCCGGCTCCAGTACTTCCCTTCCTCTTTCCAGAAGTCCTTTGGCTTCAACATCTTGCTCGTTCCGTAGTAAAAGTTTACCCGCCACTCAAGAACAGACTGAGGCGGCGCAAAATCCTCCGCCTGGAACGCCGGGATATCTTTCAGTTCAAGCTCCATCCGTCCGTTGGGCAGCTGCTTGATTTTTGTCGATGGCGGGAGCCCGACCAGCGTGTAAAACACGCGATCGTCCACATTCCCTCTCTCATCTTCTATGTACTCTCCCATACCCTTGAGAGTAATAGGGATGAAGGCGAATTTGGCGTCTCTCTGCGGAAGCTCCTCCTGGACGACCCAGTGCGGCGAACGCAGGAATTCATCCCAGTACTCGGCATATTTCCATTCAATGATGCTGCCGACCTGCACATTGGGCAGGGTGAAGGTCTTTGCCTGGACCTTGATGCCATGTCCTTTGATTACCGTGGTATCGAACGCCTTGCCGGCGAAAGGAGTCACTGTTCCATCAGGAGCCACGGTGCGCGCCTTGATTTCACTGATGCCAATATGGGCAGCATCATACGGGATTTCCACATCGGCCTGGCCTTTTCCCTTTTCCGTCAGTATCTTTTCACGGATGTAGACATAGCGGTGCCGGGTGTTGTCGTCAGAAGTTTCTTCGTGATAGAGGATGACCGCATCAGCCCCTTTTTCCGATGCCGCGGTAATCTTCCGGTCTTCGGGCGTAATCGGAAGCCAGTCATCGAAGGCCCGCACCTGTTTCGCGGCACTGAACATGAAGAAGAGGAACGCGAACAATCCAAGACTCAAACGCGAACACCGCATGAAAGAACCCCTCACTCTGTAGATCAAAGCAGCCGAACTGCCGGATTTTTATACCTCACCACGCTCCCTGGGGCAACGGAATAGTGGGCTCTGGATGCACCGCGGGGTGCGTAAGCAGGCGAATATATAAGAGTTCCCTTAAACGTGAATATGGCCGGCCTTCGTGCCGGCCATATTCACCTGGCAGGTATCAATTGATCGAAGGGGACTTGGAGGAGGAGCCATTTGCCTGGATCCTCTCAAACACGGCTCTGACAACGCGGTCACAACGCACAGCGTGGAACTGGTACAGGTCCGGGGCGCGGTCTTTGGCGCGGGAGTAGAGTTCTTTGCGCAGCATGGCGTGGGCGCGGTGCAGACGCGTTTTGACCACAGCCTCAGTCACGCCAAGGCTGCACGCTGTTTCAGCCACGCTCATGTCCTCCACTTCACGCATCACCACGACCGTGCGGTAGGTTTCAGGCAGACGTTCAATCGCCTGTTCCAGCAGTTCGCGTGCCTGCGCGTTGGCGGTTGCGGCTTCCGGATTTGGCTCAGAAGATTTCATGATGGACATGGATTCTCCATTCATCGGCAAGGCATCGAGTTCTTCCTGGCGCCCGCGGCGGCGCTTGCGAGCCAGGGCCTCATGGATGGCAATCCGTGTAAGCCAGGTGGAAAAAGCCGCCTTTCCGGCAAACTGATGCAAATGTTCATAAGCACGAACGTAAGCGTCCTGCATCACGTCCTCGGCTTCCGCATCGTCCCGCAGGATGATCCTGGAAACCCTGTACAGGCGCTGGTTGTAACGGCGCATCAGGATCTCAAACAGAGCGGTTTCACCCGATAAGACCCGGGTCACCACTTCTTCATCTTTGAGTTCTGATTGTGCCGCCGCAGCGATCATTGGGCTGGTACTCACCGCTTACCTCCCCTTACACCAAATAGAGAAACCACCGGCCTCTAAGGTTACATCCATTTTGCCCCTCTTTTCAGCGGGCAAACAGTGCTTGTTCCACAGGAAATCGCTCTAAACGGGCGTATCT
>JBLMYN010000547.1:0-6383 GCA_050258305.1 Actinomycetota bacterium | reverse complement strand
AGCAGTTTGCCGCCCGGCGAGTACACCGGCCATGTCATCATCTCCGCCACCGGCATAGCCAACTCGCCGCAGAGTATTCCGGTCACCTTGTCAGTCCTTACGCAGAACATGGCGGAGACCTTTACCGATCTGGCCAATGGCTGGATCAACTCTCCGCTCGGCAATGCCGGCGGATGGAGCATCAGCAACGGCGTGTACTCGTACAGCGGCATCGGGCTGAGCCTGTCCTGCACCGGCAACACCGGCTGGTCCGATTATGACTTTGACACCAACATCAAATTGGCCAACCTCAATAACTGGCCTGGCGGTGTTCGCGGACGCGTCAATCCGTCCACCGGCGCAGGCTACGCTGTGTGGCTCTATCCGGGTTCAGGCCTTGCCGTTCTCTACCGTGTGCCACAGTGGAACATCAACGATCCGGCTCTTACCGCCCTGGCGCAGGCCAGCGTGAGCTTTGATGCCACGGCATCGCACGACCTGCAGATGAGTTTCCGTGGCAGCCAGATCTCTGTGTCGTGGGACGGCCAGTTGCTCATGACGGCCACAGACAGCACCTATTCTTCAGGCTTTGTCTGCATGGACGCCGACAATCAGCCCATCTCTTACTCCAACGTTCGTGTGGCTTCCACCCAGAATGCGGCCACGCTGGATACACCTTCACCGGCATCATTAGTCTTCTCCGCGCTGCCGGGCACGCAGCCTGCCGCGCAGACGCTCAACATCACTGCCGGAGGACAGTCGACAGCCTGGGCCATCACCACCGACGCTCCCTGGCTGCAGGCAACAGCGTCTTCAAATCTCACCCCGGGTACCATCACGGTTTCCGCCAATACCACCGGGCTGGTCGAAGGCACATACACCGGCGCCATCACCATTTTTGCTCCGGGCGCCACCAATGCGCCGCTGGTCATCCCGGTTACGCTGGGCGTGAAAACCGCAATCCTGGCCACAACGCCCTCTTCGCTGACGTTCTTTGGCGCCAGTGGTTTCACCACGCCGAGCCAGAACATCGGCATCACGAATGCCGGGACAGGAACGCTGGCCTGGACTGCCACCGCCGATACGTCGTCGCCCTGGATCACGATGAGCGCTACTTCGGGCACGGCTCCCAGTTCGGTCTCCGTCTCTCCCAACGTTGCCGGACTTGCCAATGGCGTTTACAGCGGGAACGTGACCATCAGCTCCAATGATGTCGGGAACAGTCCCGCGGTAATTCCTGTTTCGCTGCAGGTCGGCAATCTTGCGTTCCTCGATGACTTCAGCTCCGGTCTTGCCACCAACTGGACCATTTCTCCCACCGGCAATGCGAGCGGATGGTCTGTGGTGAATGGCGCGTATTCGTTCAACGGACAAGGGCCGAGCCAGTCGTGGGCAGGGAATCCCGCCTGGGCCGATTACGTGATGAGCGTGGATTTCACCCTCGCCAGCGTGAACAACTATCCCGGCGGAATTCGCGGCCGCGTCAATACCGCAACCGGCGCTTCCTATGCCGTCTGGATCTATCCGGGGACAGGAATGATGCGCCTGTGGCGCGTGACGCAGTGGAATATCGATACTGATCCGGGGCTCACGCTTCTCGCGGCGCCGGTTTCCATCCCGTTTGACCTGAACACGCACAACCTGAAGCTGGCGTTCAAGGGCTCGCAGATCAGCGTGTACTACGATAACGCGCTTGTTCTCCAGGCAACGGACGCCACCTACACGCAGGGAGCAATAGCCCTGGATGTGCACGACCAGCCGATATCGTTCGACAACATCGGGGTCATCACGTTCTGAGGATGCTGAGACCCGGCGTTCAGCGCCGAGTCTCTAAACAACGGCACCTCATACCCGGCGAGCCCTGCAAGGCTCGCTGGGTTTTTCACGTCCAACGAGGTTAGCCCCGAATCTACTCGTATGGCCGCCAATCAGTTTAGCTGCTAATGAACCCTACACCGGGCAGACCTTGATCCCCGGGCTACCTGAGCTTGGCCAAATTCCATTTCTCTTCCAGATCGACATTGCGGTATGCTAGGGCATCATCTACAGTCGAATTCCCCGTTGTACCCCTGAGTGAAGCGCCATGTCGAACGAAAATGGCCCCGGTGGCGACCCTTCTCATGCCATCACCGCCTTACTGTCGGAACTGAAAAAAGGCAATAAGGCCGTAGAAGAGAAGCTAATCCCGCTGATTTATGCAGAATTACACCGCCTGGCCAGATACTACATGCGGGGTGAGCGGGAGGGCCATACGCTGCAGACAAGCGCCCTGGTCAATGAGGCCTATATGCGCCTCGCCGGCAAACACAACGTCGACTGGCAAAACCGCGCCCACTTTTTTGCCACCGCCGCCAGCATCATGCGGCGTATCCTGGTGGACCACGCGCGCACCCGCGACGCGCAAAAACGCGGCGGATCAGCGGAAAAAGTCTCACTGGAGAACGCTTTTGTCTATACCGACGCCCAGTCCTGGCAGGTGGTAGCCGTTCATGAAGCGCTCAACAAGCTGGAAAAGTGGGACCAGCGGCAGTGCCGCATCGTAGAGCTCCGCTTCTTTGCCGGACTCAACGTGGAAGAGACCGCTGAGGCCATGGAGCTCTCTCCTACCACCGTCAAGCGCGAATTCCAGATGGCCAAGGCCTGGCTCTATGGAGAATTAACCAAAGACCCGGGCGAGGCGGACACCAGATGACACCCGAACGCTGGTCCCAACTCAAGGAAATCTTTGCCGCCGTCACAGATCTGCCAGCAGCAGAAAGGACGCCAGCGCTAAAGCAGGCGTGCGGCGGCGATACTGAACTTCAAGCGGAGTTGGAACAACTCCTGGCCCAGCATGACGAGATGGGCAGGTTTCTTGAAGGCGCCCCCTCCGCAACCTTTACGGGCCTGCTCTCTCCCGGATCTCTGGTAGCGCAGCGCTACCGTATTGCTTCCCTCCTCGGCATGGGCGGGATGGGAGAAGTCTATGAGGCCGAAGACAATGAGCTGGGCGACCGCATTGCGCTGAAAATACTCCGTCCTCAGATGTCTTTGGACCAGGCCGCGCTTGACCGCTTTCGCCGTGAAGTCCTGCTGGCGCGCCGCGTCACCCATCCCAACGTGTGCCGGGTCTTCGATATCGGACGTCACCAGCAGCAGGGCCGGGAGGTGATCTTCCTGACCATGGAGCTGGTGCATGGAGAGACACTCTCGCATCGATTGAAGCGGACCGGCAGAATTGCGCCTGATGAAGCCCTCATCATCGCCACTCAACTCTGCCAGGCCCTGGATGCCGCACATAAGGTCGGCATTCTGCATCGCGACTTCAAGTGCGGCAACGTGATGCTGGTAGGCGAAGGGGAGTCGGTTCGCGCCATTGTCGCTGATTTCGGCATTGCGCGCTGGATTGCGCCTGCCGCCGTACCCCAAAACACTGTTTCTCTGACCCTGGTGGCGGGCACGCCCGCCTACATGTCGCCTGAGCAGGTGCAGGGCCGGGAACTCACCGCCGCCAGCGATATTTATTCTCTGGGGCTGGTGCTTTATGAGACGGTCACGGGCATAAGGCCATTTCAAGACAAATCTCTCTGGGCCGAAGCTACCAAACGCCTGACGGAAGCGCCTGTCGCACCGGCACGCCTTATTCCTGAGTTGAATGGAGGCTGGAGCAGGACCATCCTGCACTGCCTGGAACGGGAACCGCTAAGGCGTCCCGCAACGGTTGAGCAGGTGCTGGCCGCTCTTTGCGGCAAGAGAAGACCATTTTCAATTGTTCTTGAACATCGCCGGTTGGCTGCGATGGCCGCATTTGTTGTCCTGGCAGCGGTCATGTTGGGAATTTCGTTCCGGTCAAGGCTGTGGCTGACACGGTTGCCGGCGGACAAACGCGTTGCGGTGCTTCCATTCAGTTATGCAGGAAATGATTCTGCCAGACTGGCTTCGGCGTATGGCCTATCAGAATCTCTTACACGGAATTTGGCCCGCCTTGAGACTTCAAACAGCAAGTTGTGGGTTGTCCCCTGGAGCCAGGTACGAAACTGGGACCCCCAGAACTCCGAACATGTGCCCGGCATGCTTGGAGTCAATCTGGTAGTCACAGGTATGGTCGAGCATCAGGGCAAAGGGCTGCGCTTGCATGCTGAATTGAGAGACGCCAGTACACTCAAGAATCTCCGTTCCCGAACCATTGACGTGTCCGGGCCGGAAGTAGTCATCCTGGAAGAAAGGCTTCTGGAGCAGGTTTCGGCCATGTTGCAGGTCCAGCCTACTGCAGGAATGCTTCAGCATCTTGCTGTTGACCATACGGCTGTACCCGGAGCTTACGAATTCTACGAGCAAGGCCGGGGATATCTCAGACACGATGATCCGCCGAATGTTGATTTGGCGATCTCCCTGTTGCAGAAAGCCAAAGAGCTTGATCCACGCTTTGCCATTGCCTATGCCGATCTTGGCTTCGCTGAAATATTGAAGTATCGCTACACGCGGGAGATGAAATGGCTTCAACAGGCCAGGGTGACATGCTCACAGGCCCTGGCGTTGAACGACAGCCTGGCCCCTGCACATCTGACGCAGGGAATGATCTTGCAGGAAAGCGGCGACCTGGACGGGGCGATCCGCGAATTCAGGCGTGCGTTATCATTGGATCCTTCCGACGAAGAGACGCTCCGGCGGCTCGCTCTAGCTTACGACGCTGCAGGGAAGGTGCTGCAGGCCGAGGAACTAATCAAGGACACGATCCGGCGCAAACCAGCGGACTGGGTAAGCTACAATTTTCTCGGTTATTTGTACTTTCGCCACGCTGAGTACGCGCAGGCTGAGCCGTTATTCCAGGCTGCTTCCCAGTTGGCCCCGGACTATCCCCTTGCCTTGTACAATCTGGGTGGCGTCTATCTCGTACTGGGCAAGTACAAAGAAGCGGAAGCTGTCTTGGCGCGGGCTGTCACCGTGAAGCCGTCCGCAGGGGCTTACTCAAATCTAGGCACGGCGTACTTTCATTTAGGGAATTACTCGGAAGCCACAGTGGCGTTTCTCAAAGCCACAGAACTTACACCCAGGAACTACCTGTTGTGGGGAAATCTGGCCGATACCTACGATATGGCCGGGGACCGCAGCAGGGCTGTGGATGCCTACGCGCGTGCCATTCAGGAACTGGAGCCGGTCCTTGCCCTTCGCGGCAACGATGGTTCTCTTCTGGAGAGCCTCGCTCTTTACTACGCGAAGCTAGGCCGGAAAAAAGAGGCGGAAGTGGTGCTGGCCCGGGCACTGCGCAACCCTGCGGATACCCCCGAGTTTCCCTTCAACGCAGCGCGCATTTACGAGCTCACAGGTCGGCGCAAGCAGGCTTTGTCCGCACTTCGCAGAGCGTTGCGGGCGGGTTACTCGTTGAGTGAGATACAATCGGATGCCGATTTCGCACAATTGCGCACCGATCACAGGTACTCAGATATCGTTGGAGTTTCTTCGGGTAAGCTCAGCCGATGAGGGAAGCGGCGTGTAAGGTAAAGGTCAGGGGCTTTTCCAATGAAGATTGGCGCTGCTGAACCACTTAATGCTAGGAGAAAAAATGGCCCACATTCAAATCAAATCCGACGGATGCTGCCAACCACCAGTTCTGCACGCGCACCCAGACGACGAAGTCACGTGGAGTTCATCGCATTCCGAGCCGGTGACGCTCCGATTTCCACATCGGAGGAATTGGCCGTTTCGCGAACCTTACGAGGAGCGTGTCGTAGTTCAACCAGGCCAGAGTGAACGATATACCCTCAGAGCAGACGCGCGGGGACCCTACGAATACATCGATGAACAGTGCGGTGTCGACACGAACCCCGTCATCATTGTCGATCCCGGTATGCCATAGCCAAGTCTGGGTTTCCGGAATTGCGTCCGGACCTTCCATGAGAGTCACTCCGCGCCGTACCCGGTGAATTTGGTCCCGTGCTGCCGCTTTTTTCGCCTTATCTGGGTGAAGGAGGCTGGCATTGATGGCGCAATCAGAAGTGACTCAGGCGCAACACGATCAGCGGCTTTTACAACAACTTGCCAGTGGGGAGAGTTCGGCATTCTGGGAATTATGGCTTGGCTGCAAAGACAGGCTTTACCGCATTTGCCTGCATTTTGCAGGAAATTCACAACAGGATGCCGAAGACATACTCAGTGAAGTCATGCTCAAGGCGTTTGAGAAATTGCCTTCTCATGCCTGCAATATTCGTGATTTCAAGTGCTGGATGGCCAAATTTGCCCGAAATACCTGTATTGATGTTGTCCGGAAGCGGCGGCGGGAACAGATGCAGGTGTGTGAACTTGAGACAGAACCGGCAATGCACTCCGTTCAAGGGAGTCCTCCCACCTGGAAAGGCGAGGTCAGCGTGACCGCGCTGCTGGAGAAGCTTTCTCCGTGCCAGCTGGCGGCGTTCATTTGCCGGTTC
>JBLMYN010000546.1:0-3522 GCA_050258305.1 Actinomycetota bacterium | reverse complement strand
CCATCGCGGAGAGAATCGCCACTTTGGGGCGCTCTCTTCCCAGCGCATGCGCCAGGTCAATCGCGTTCTGGATAATATGGACCTTGTCCTCAAGGGTCGGGAACATATTGACCGCGGCGTCCGTGATGATGATCGCGTGGTCGAGCGCCGGCACATCCATCACAAAGCAGTGGCTGATGCGGCGCGCGGTCCGGAGCCCGGTTTCTTTCTTGACCACGGCGCTCATCAGTTCATCGGTATGCAGGCTGCCTTTCATCAGCATCTCCGCTTTGCCTTCACGCACCAGGCGGACAGCTTCCTCCGCGGAAGCGACGCTATCGGCCGCGTCGACCAGTGCGTAGAGGGAGATGTCTTTCCCGAGTTGCCGCGCGATGGCCTCGATTTTTGCGCGCGGGCCAACAAGGATGGGACTCAACAGTCCCATTTCCGCGGCTTCCACTACAGCCGAAAGCGAGCTCTCGTCGCAGGGGTGGGCGACTGCGGTAGGTGTCGGCGCCAGGCCCTTGCAGCGCGCCATCAGTTGTTCATATTTTTCGTGCCGGCGAATGGTTGCAGCTGTGCTCATGCTTCAAAGCTACAGTGAGCCTGACGGCGGAATAACTGTCAGATTTGACAGCGCAAGCGGCCGGATGCAAGGTCAGCCGCGCCATTCCCCGTTTACAGCTTGCCGCTCCTGTACCCCGCCCGCCTCTTTCATCACGAAGAACGCCTTCTCCGCCTGCCGAATGTTACGTGCGTTGACGCGCGTTATGTGAGCGGAGCAAAGCCTTTGTGCCCTTTGTGGATGACCCTCCTCTGTGCGTTACGCTCTCTCGACAATGTAACCGGGAGGCACGAGAATCAGACCACGATGTATACTTGAGCCCTCTTCCCATCACTGCGAAGCCGCAGCCAGCCCTGGCGCTACTGCAACCACCTGGGGACTGCCGTCCCCGGCTAAAGGTTATAACGTCGCCTGCACGGGGACTCGGACGGGGTTTGCGAGTGTTCTTTCAGTACAAGCAAACCTAAGCGGGACATACAGCAAACACAGGGTCTCCGCAGGCTCGGTCCTGTCAAGATGTACCATTTCTCACGTGACAAAAAGGCGAAAACGCGCTACAGTGAGAAGGTTTTGTCGTTGGTGCAATTGCAACGGCTGGTTCTTTGACAATTCGGTGGCTCAAAGCCACAAGATATTGAGTTAGCGCCGCGGTTGAACCCAGCCGGCCTGGGATGGCTGGGATCGACTGGGATGAAATGGGATGACCGGGGAGCAGGGAGGGGTAGGGAGATCGCCGTGATCGCCGTAATCGCGCGACAACGCCGACATCGGAAAACCCCAAACGGCACCAGATCGCCGGAATCGCCGGGATCGCACGACATCGCCGACATCGGAAAACTCCAAACGCGGAATCATCCCGGGGTGGCTTCCTCTAAGTCATTATTTTCCGGGGTGACCGGGAGGGGTAGGGGGACCGCCGGAATCGCGCTGCAGTGATGCACCTCACACCGGCAGCCCTGAAAATGATCGCGTCCTGACTGGCATGGATTCCGATCATGCGGCATCCTATAGAGGGACGGAGCTTTATGCCAGTGATACGGACGTGCACGAACTGTGGGCGCAAGAACCGGATTCCGGCTGCACACCTTGCCGATACCGGCAAGTGCGGCAACTGCAAAAGTAATATTGGGCCCCTGCATGAGCCCATTGAGGTGGATACCGCGTTGTTCGATGAGATTGTCCAGAATGCGCGGGTGCCCGTTCTGGCCGATTTCTGGGCCGCATGGTGCGGACCTTGCCGCATGGCGGCGCCGGAAGTGGCGACAGCAGCCGGCAACATGGCCGGCCAGGCCGTGGTGGTGAAGGTGGACACGGAGCGATACCCGGAGCTGGCATCGCGGTTCCAGATCCGTGGGATTCCGTACTTTGTGGTTTTCTACGGCGGGACCCCGATTGTGCAGCAGCCCGGCCTGGTTGACCATGAGCAGATGGAGCACTGGCTCAGATCGGCCGCGCCGGTAACGGCCGCCTGAGCGTTTGGTTCATAAGCCGGCAGCGGCGGCCTTACCAGAGTCGTGCAATGGCGCCGATGATCTTTGCGAGCGCATCGACGTCACGAAGATCAACCACTTCGGCTGGTGAATGCGAGTAGCGCAGCGGCCAGCCCAGAGCGACATCGGTGGAGCCGTAGAGCAGAAACGCGGCGCCATCATTGCCTCCGCCGGTAACGCCGTACTGCGCGGGAATTTTGGCGCTCCGGGCCATGGACACAACCTTTTCTTCCAGGTTGCGCGGCACGATATTGGAATTGTCCACGGCGCGCACCACGAAGCCTTTGCCCAGAATCCCGTCCCCGAATCGTTTGGATTCGAGCGGACTATCTGAGCTCACGAAGGTATCAACGGCGAAGACGAAGTCAGGCACGCGGCCCTGTGCAGCAAGGTCCTTGGCCGCGGCGGAAGCGCCTACCAGGCCGAGTTCTTCACCTGTGGACCAGATGAAGGTAACGTCGCGTCCATTCAGATTCGGACCCAGCGCCCAGACTGCGGCAAGCAGCGCCGCACAGCCGACACGGTCATCGAGCGCGCGCGCGCTTGCCCGCGGAGAAAGGAGATTGCGGTATTGTTTGGGAATGGTCACAAAATCGCCGGTCTTGATGCCGAGCTGTTCGACATCGTGCGCACTCTGTGCGCCCACGTCGAGACGAAGCGTTTGCTGGCGACCGCGCGGCCACTTGAAGTCCGCCTTCTCCCATCCGCTGGGCAGCTCCATGACACCGGGATGCATGCCATTGGCGGAGTGCACCAGAGCCGGATGCCCGAGGAAGTAAGCAGGCACGCCTCCGCCCTTGGTAACCAGTTCCAGCGTTCCGTCAGGCAGGATGGAATGGACTTCATAGCCGATTTCATCCTGATGAGCTACGACAACAATTCGCGGTCCTTTTCCTGTGCTCCCCTTCCAATGCAGGATCAGGTTTCCGGCGGGATCGACCTGCGGCCTGGCCCAGGACGGCAGCAGTTGAGCCACCGCTTTGGTTACGTTGCCTTCATGCGAGCTGGCTCCGTAGGTCTCAACCATACGTTTGAGAAGGGCTTGAACAGAGGGCGCCGACGCTGGACGAATTGGAGGCGGCGGTTCGGGCAGGGTCTCCGCAGCAGGAATTGGGATTGCCGCCGCCGTCGAGCCTTGCAGATAATGCGAGAGCAAGTGCACCAGGCCGGCAAGATCATGCGAGTCGATGAATTCCGCGGGTGTGGAGGGCCACGCGGTTGCGATCGCCAGATGAACTGTGCGCTCGGGGAGTTTGGGTTGGAGCAGATAGCCTCCGCGCGGCAGGAGCGGGGCGGAAAAATCAGTCCGCAGAGCGATGTTATTCTGCGCCGCAAGTTGTTTCAATTCTCCGGCCAGGCCGCTGAGTTCGGCATCGGGCTTTTGCTGCGCAACCAGAACGCCGCTTCCGGGCTTCTGCGTGAACTCAGGCTCTTCAGCCTGCTGGCGGCCAGGGAAGACCACAGGCCGGATCAGCCTTCCCAGGTAGA
>JBLMYN010000545.1:0-9608 GCA_050258305.1 Actinomycetota bacterium | reverse complement strand
CCGGCGCTTGCACGCGAAAACATACACGTGCTGGAGTTGAAGGACCTGGACAGTGTGCAGGAATCCTTTATCAACGAGTATTGCGAAAAGGAAGTGGACCCGCTGCTCACGCCTGTTACGGTGGACCCGGCCCATCCTTTTCCGCGCGTGCTGAACAAGGCACTCTGCATCGCCCTGCTTCTAAAAAGAAGACGCCGCGCTACCGGCACCTACATGGGTGTGATTACCGTCCCGAGAGTGCTTCCGCGACTTGTACGGCTGCCTTCGCGGTCGGGTATTAACTACATTTTTCTCGCCGACCTACTGATTTATCACGCGGCAAGAATGTATCGCGGATATGACATCCTTTCCGCCGCTTCCTTCCGCGTAACCCGAAACAGCAATCTTTATCTCGAAGAGGAAGAGGCGCGCAACCTGCTCGAATCAGTTCGCACAGAACTCCATCGGCGCCGCAAAGGTGACGCTGTGCGGCTGGAAATTGATGCCGGTGTGCATACCGAAATCGCGCGGCGGCTGCAGCAGACGTTCGAACTGGAAGACTGGCAGGTCTTTTATACGCAGGGGCCGGTGAACCTTTCGCGGCTGTTCAATTTTTATGAACTCGCAGAACGTCCCGAGCTCAAGTACAAGAGCTTTGTCGCCCGCGAACTGCGTCTGCCTGCCAGCAGCAGCAACATTTTTGCGGAACTGCGCAAACGCGACATCCTGCTGCATCATCCCTACGATTCCTTTGACGCCGTCGTTGACTTCATCCAGACCGCAGCCGATGACCCGGATGTAATCTCGGCCAAGCAGACGATTTATCGGACGAGCCGCGATTCTCCCATCATGAATGCCCTCATCATGGCGGCGGCTGAAGAGAAGGAAGTAATCGCGGTCCTCGAATTGAAGGCGCGGTTCGATGAGGCATCCAATATCCAGTGGGCGCGCACCATGGAAGATGAAGGCGTCCAGGTGTACCACGGCCTGGTCGGCCTCAAGACGCATTGCAAACTCTCATTGCTGGTCCGCCACGACCCGGACGGGGTCACCCGGCGTTACGCTCACATAGGGACCGGAAATTACAACCCAACGACCTCGCGTTTTTACACTGACATCAGTCTGCTTACGGCGGCGCCGCACATTACAGCCGCCGTGCATTCCATTTTCAATTACCTGACGGCATACTCGGAATCATCCAGTTACACCCCTCTTGCCATCTCACCCGTGAATCTGGCTACCGGCGTGCTCGCACATATTCAGCGTGAGACCGAGCACGCAAAGGCCGGGCGCCCTGCGCGAATCGTGGCTAAGATGAACGCCTTGCTGGACAAGAAAGTCATCCAGGCCCTGTACCGGGCGTCACAGGCTGGGGTGAAAATCGAATTGATCGTGCGCGGCATGTGCTCACTTCGGCCAGGCGTGCGGGGGATCAGTGACAGAATTACAGTACGCAGCATTGTAGGGCGATTCCTGGAGCACACCCGCATCTTCTATTTTGAAAATGGCGGCGACGAAGAGCTCTATATCTCCAGCGCCGACTGGATGCCTCGCAACCTGTACGAGCGTGTTGAGGTGCTCTGCCCGATTCTCAATCCTGCACTGAAACAGCGTTTGAAGGATGAAATCCTGGCTGCATATCTCGCCGACAATACGAAGGTGCGTTTTCTTGATCGCAATGGCGATTATTTCCGCCCTCCGCGCCGCCGGGCCGAGCACAGCTTCTCCGCACAGGACTTTCTCATCGCCCTGGCGGAAGGAACTGTGACGGTTGCGGACATACCGGAACCCGTCAGCCCGTCAAAAAGAAAAATAGGTGCGAGGCGTACGAGATCTATGGTTAGAAACGTATGACTATTTATTTTTTGCGGCATGCCTCCGCAGGCAGGAAAACTGTCAACCCTAAGAAAGACGAACGCCGGCCTCTCGACCAGGAAGGCATCCTGCAGGCCCGTTATATTGGCCGCTTGCTGGCCTCTCTCGATGTCCAGGTGGAACATATCGTCAGCAGCCCGCTGAAGCGCTCCCTGCAAACCGCTTCGCTCGTTGCCAACGAAGTGGCTCACGAGGCGGCCATCCGGGTGGAAGATGCCCTCCGGCCGGGAAGCGATTATTCCAGATTCAGAGAAATGCTTTCGCGCTACCGGAAATATGAGGCCATCCTGCTTGTGGGCCACAATCCTAACGAAAGCGAATTTCTAAGCAAAACGGTGTCAGCAAACTCAGGAGCGGCGCACATAGAATTGAAAAAAGGCGCAGTCGCGAAGGTGGAATTGAACGGCCGCAACGGCACGCTGGAATGGTTGATCACTCCAAAAATTGCACGCACACTTCAAACAACTTTGAAGGCCAGTTCGCGGCCGAAAACTGCGCGGAAATAACCTGTCTCCTTTTCGCCTGCCCACAGTTCAAGGTCCACGCTTCCCCGTCCGGTTTTTAGAATCACTGAGAGCCGGCTGTCTCTTGTCGTTACTTTGATCCCCTGTACAACGCTTCGCCGGCCCTGGTTCAGCGCCCTTGCCAGTCTTAGAATCGCCGTCGCTTTAATCACGTCTGACCGAAGATGAGCGGGCAGAGTCTTAATCAGCCGGTCGCGCACCTGCGGCCTGGAATTCCCCTGATAGCGGGCAATGGTGGCGATGATCTTCCGTTGCAATGGCGTGAAGCTAAACAGTTCTGACTGGGAAATAATGTAGTACGCGTGCCGATGGCGTCCTGCCGGGTTGATGAAAGCTCCAACTTCGTACAGCAATGCCGCCGTGCCAATCCAGTCTCGAAATGCCCTCTCGAGGCCGTGAATGGACCGCGTCTGATCATAGAGCGCAAGCGCCAGATTTCTTACGTGCTCGGCATTAAGGGCATCCACTTGATAGCGGCGGCTGATGCTTTGCAGCACATCCTGGCGGTCGGATTCCAATTGCTGGTGAGGACGGGTATGGCTGTCATATTCCGCCGCCATCTGCGCCAGCAGGCCGTCCCGCAGCCCGAGCGGAGAATAGCGGAAATTCCGGACGCCGCAGTGGCTGAGCAGATGCGCGTACACAGCCGCCCCTGCGATGATGATCTCTGAACGCTTGGTATTAATGCCTTTGATGGCGGCGCGCTGACGCTGTGGCATTTTCGCAAGCTTCTTCAACAGTCTGACGATCGCGCCTTCTGATACCAGCATACTGCTCAGCTTCAGCGCCTGTGAGGCGCTCGAAAGGGCTGCGGCCGTGCCGGAAGTGGCAATCACCTGAGTCACTCCGGCTCTCACAATCTGCCGGGGAATGCGGGCAGCTTCTTCGGCGATGTAGTGTTTCAGCCTGCTCAGCTCGGCTTTGCTGGGCGGATCATGCAGGATGAATTCCTGTGTAAGTCGCACTGCGCCCAGTGGAAGAGAAATGATTCCCTTCACGTGCCCTTTTTCTGAAAGGGTGAGCTCGCAGCTTCCGCCTCCCAGATCGATCAGCAGCAAACGGGCCGGAGGCACGCGCATGCTGGCAAGGACGCCAAGGTGGATTAAGCGTCCTTCTTCAAAGCCGGAGATGATCTCCATGTTCCACCCGGTGGCTGCTTTCAGCCAGTCGGCAAACACAGCGGCGTTGCTGCTGTCACGCAGCGCGCTGGTGGCAACCACGCGTGTGCGTTCCACCGCGTAGCTCTGCACCGTCCGGTGAAAGCTGCGCAGAACCTTCAGTGTCCTCGCCATCGCCTGAGGAGTGAGATTTCCATCTTTGAAAACCGATTCGCCCAGCCGCGTGACTTCGCGGTCCTGATGCAATGTAACCAAGCGTCCGCGCCGAAGTTCGGCAATGCTTAACCGGACGGAATTGGAACCGATGTCAATAGCGGCAAAGACGGGCATTTTGATCAGCCGATCACGAAGCAACGTTCACAGGTGTCAGAATAAATTACGGTTGGATGCGGTACAATCCGAGGATTGACGAGCAAGGCCATTACGCGTTGGTGTTGCCGCAGCTCTGGCAAATGGCAGGCCACTGGCTTGATTGTGCGTGAAAACATGAACACTGAAGGAGAGGCCGATTGAGCCCACCTGCCCTGGATGTGCTGGCCATCGCCGCTCACCGGGATGACGTTGAACAGACCTGCGGAGGCACCCTGCTCAAAATGGCGCAGCAGGGGCAACGCACAGGCATCCTCGACCTCACTCAGGGCGAAATGGGTACCCGCGGGACAACGGAAGACCGGGCCCGCGAAGCCCAGGAATCCGCCCGGATATTGCGCGTCGGCTTCCGGCAGGCGTTGGACATCCCTGACGGCCGGGTGGAGAACAACTGGGAGAATCGCATCAAGGTGGCGCGTGTAATCCGCGAGCAGAGGCCGCGTGTGTTGATTCTCCCCTACTGGCAGGGCCGGCATCCCGACCATTACACCGCTTCTGTACTGGGCTACGAAGCTGCGTTCCTGGCAGGATTGAAGAAGCTGGGCAGCACGCCAGGTTCGAGTGACGCGGCAACCGCAACGATCGCCGAACTCCCGCCTCACCGCCCTTTCAAAATTATTTACGCCAGTCTCTACTACGACATCCGGCCGACCTTCGTCGTCGATATCAGTGACCAGTTTGAAACCCGCTTGCAGGCCCTGCTGGCTTACAGATCACAATACGCGGACCAAAGCAGCGGTGCGCAACTCTTCCCTGCTGAGAAGGAGATCCGCAGCCGCATGGAATCCATGGCGAGCTTTTACGGGCTGCTGGCCGGCGTGAAATACGCTGAGCCCTTCGTCCAAAAGGAAGTCGGGCTGGTCGACGATGTAACTGCCATACCGGTGCAGTCCGTATAACGTCGTTCAGCCCGCATCCTGAACTCCCGTGTTACTCCTTCGCCGCCGGCGCGTGATGGGGCAATGCCTCCGTCATCTCCGATACATTCCAGGCCCACGCGGCAAGCAACGCGGCGCCTTCGTTAATTTGATCTGGTATGACTTTGTCAAAAGTGTCCGTCTGGCTGTGATGCGCTTCCCTGTAATGCGCCGCTTTCTGAACGCAAAAATATGCGGGCACCCCCGCGCGCAGAAAAGCCACATGATCCGACGAACCGAAATACCGTGTACTGAGCGGTTGCAGATCAAAAACTTCCTGCAGGGGCGTATAGATTTCCGACATCAGCGGAGCAGTCTCATACAGGTCCTCCAGCGCGATGCTGAACACCTTGCCGGTGCCGGTATCGTGCACCAGCGCCGCATCCATTTTGGGAATCTCGGCGGCGTGGTTCTTCATGAACAGGTCAGCTCCCACACCACCCTGCTCTTCGCCCGTGAAAAGAATAAACGTAATGGTCCGTTTGGGCTTCCAGCCGAGCGCCTTCAGTGTACGCGCGGCCTCAAGGACTGCCATGGACCCGGTGCCGTTATCCAGGGCTCCCTGGCCGAGGTCCCATGAATCCAGATGGCCGCCGATGATCACGCGCTGGTCGGGGAATTCCGTCCCTGGAATTTCACCCACAGTAATGGATGCGGGCACCGGGCCTGGGCTCAGAGTACCCGTGAGATCGACCTTCATGGTGACCGGTGCAGTCTGCGACAGGCGGTAGATCAGGCTGTAATCCTCGTGTGTAATGAATGCGAGCGGAACGTCGGTTGCCTGATAACGACTGAAGCTGCCCATATTGAAGAGGTCGTCGGTCTTCCCGCTATCCAGCAAAACAACAGCGGGGGATTCCTCCACCAGCGATCTGAAGGCCGCAAAAAGAGCGCGAAAACGAGATGCTTGCGGATTACCAATGCCGTGTGGCGGCGGAATTACCGCATCGTATGCATTGTCCGCCTTGGTGGTTGGGATCTCCGCGGGCTTACCAAGCAAAACAATGGCGCCTTTCAAGTGCCCTTTGTACCTGTCAAAATCGCCCGGTTTTTCGATCTCCAGCACGCTCACTCGGCCTGAAATTTGCCCGGAAGTGGGCTTGCTCCATCCCAATGCATGGATCGGCATCGGGTGAGCAATCGGGCTGGTAATCTCTGCCGTGTCCACGCCCCGGTTGTAGGCATGGGGAATCTCGGTGGTCTCAAGATGCGCCGCAACGCCGTAGTCTTTGAAGCGTTTGAGGGTCCACTGGCTCGCCTCCTGCATCTGTTTTGAACCGGTGAGCCGCGGCCCGATATCGGTGGTCAGGTATTCGAGGTTCTTTACCAGTTCGGAGTGGGCTTTGACCTCGGCGTAAATTTTCTGGTCAGCCTCTTCCATGGCCGACCTGTAGGCTTTCTTGTCCGCATCGGTGCGGACTGATGCTGCACTCTGCCCTGCTGAGACTTGTACAAGCAAAACAGCAATGAATAGCGACAAAGCGTGACGAAAAACTTTTGTGTTTCTCATTTGGCCTTTTATTCCTTATGAAATTGCGAGCAGCGGAACGAGATTATAAATCCTTGCTTCCTGTTGTTGCGACGCAACTTGGCGTCAAAAAATTGAGTAAAACCTTGAAACGCTTCAGCGGGAAATTGCACTTATAAGCAACGGAGAACCATGCGGAAGTATGCAGAGGCAACCTACCTGGCTCCTTCTGCTTCTGCAGGCTTCTGTTTTCTTTACCTTGGTGGTTGTCTTCGCGGCAAGAAGCTTTTTGCCGCGAAGACTTTTTTTCTTAGGCGGTTATTCTCTTGAGGGGCGCAGAAACGCAATCGAGAATGCCCGAAAGGTTCAGCCCGGCAGGAAGAGTGCCGAAATTCTGGCCATGGTCCCCCAGCAGGCGGGATGCGATGAAGGCTTCGGCAAATCCATCTGGGCTGTGGCGGACCACAAGTGTCGACTGGAGCGCAAGCGCAAGCCGCTCTGCCAGTCTGCGGGCTTGAATCTCCGCTTCCCCTCCACCGTTCTTCAACCCTTGCTTTAAGCAGGCTGTCAGCTCAGTTTCAGTTTGGGCCAGATAAGCATCAAGCCGGGGATCGCCACCGCGGGCAGCCCGGAGCTCCTGCACGACCGCATCCACAGTGCCTGGTTCCTTGGCCAGCGCTCGCAGGACGTCAAGGCAGATTACATTTCCTGATCCTTCCCATATCCCGTACAACGGCGCTTCACGATAGAGCCTTGGCATGCCGGAATCCTCCACATATCCGTTGCCACCAAGGCACTCGAGTGCTTCACCCACATGGACCGGGCTCCGTTTGCACAGCCAATACTTGGAGAACGCCGTGGCAATACGGCAGAACGCTCGTTCGTGCTCGTCGGTCTCACGCGCATCGAAAGATGACGCCAGTCGCATGGCCAGCAGCGTGGCGGCTTCAGATTCAACAGCCAGATCAGCCAGCACGTTGCGCATGAGCGGCTGCTCCATGAGCACCTTGCCAAAAGCTTTGCGCTGCAGGCAATAATGCAGAGCCTGTAAGAGAGCCTGGCGCATCAGGCCGGCGGAAGCAACCGCGCAATCCAGCCGGGTGCGGTTTACCATTTCAATGATCGTGCTTACGCCCCGGCCTTCCTCGCCCACCATGTGCGCCCAGGCTGACTCGAACTCCACTTCGCTTGAGGCGTTGGAACGATTCCCCATCTTGTCCTTCAAGCGTTGAATGAAGAATCTGTTTCTCTCTCCGGTGGGCGTCCAACGAGGTAACAGGAAGCAGGAAAGACCTTTCTCAGCCTGCGCCAGGATGAGAAATGCGTCGCACATGGGCGCCGAACAGAACCATTTATGCCCGGTAATCAGGTATTCGCGCGAGTTTCCAATACGCTCGGCCCGCGTGGTATTGGCGCGAACGTCAGAGCCGCCCTGCTTCTCCGTCATTCCCATGCCCAGCAGCACGCCACGCTTCCCCGCAGCGGGAATAAACCGCGGATCATACGCTGAGGAAAGAATCCGCGGCTCCCATTCCCGGGCCAGCGCAGTTTCGGTACGCAAGGTGGCCAGTCCGGAAAATGTCATCGATACGGGACATGTGTGTCCGGCCTCATTCTGAACCGTGATCATCATCAGAGCGGCGCGGGCAACGTGCGCGCCTTTCTTTGGTTCAAGCCACGGCAGGCTGTGCAACTGGTGCCCGATGGACGTTTTCATCAGCCGGTGCCATGAAGGATGAAACAGCACCTCATCCCGCCGATTGCCGTTCCGGTCATGCGTATGGAGTACGGGGGTATTCTCGTTGGCTTCGATGCCCCAGTTCTGGCCTTCAGCCGTCCCCAGTATCTCCCCCAGTTCGCTGATCTGGTCCACCGCCCAGGACGCGCCCTCTCGCTTCACCGCTTCTACAAGAGTCGGATCTGTGAGAAAGAGGTTGTAGCCGGTGAGCGGCGAAACCTGGTTGGAATTTTCACTTGGGGGCGCGGCGATTTGAGCTGAAGACGTCATGGCCCAATTATCTGCCTGCCGGCGCACGCAAACAACCGCCATCACACTCGCATTGTGCGCCGCAGAGTCAAGAGAAAATCGGTAGGGCCAAGTACTTTCCGGATGTTGCCGTATGGCGGCCGCAGGAGTAAGGTGAGCAGCAGAAACATCAGGAGTAGTGTTTATGTTGAAGCGTTTCTTCTGGTTTGCCTTCTCAGGTGTTCTGGGTATCGGGCTGCTGAGCCAATCCGCGGTGGCGCAAGGCAACGGCCACGGCAGAGGGCACGGCAAGAATAAGCACCGGCAGGAGCAGGCGGATGACGACGGCGGTTACTCGCGTGCGGGAGTGAGCATCGTCTTCACCTCGCGGCAACGCGATATTATCCGCGATTATTATCGCGACCAGTATTCCAACCTGCCTCCCGGGCTGGCCAAACGCGGGGGCAATCTCCCTCCCGGTCTGCAAAAGCACCTGGACCGTGATGGCACCCTGCCTCCAGGATTGCAAAAACGCGTTCAACCATTTCCATACGAATTGGAGCGCCGCCTGCCTCCGCTGCCGGATGAATATCGCCGCGTGACACTGGGGGTCGACATCCTTATTGTCGACCGTCGCACCCAGCGCATCATGGACATTGTCCGCGACATTCTGCGGCCGTAGAACGGCCTTCTATTTACTCTGCCCGCAGTGCGATCATGGGATCAATCATGGTCGCCCTTCGGGCGGGAACATAGGCGGCAAATAACCCCACCAGGATCAGCAGAACGGCAACGGCGGCGTACGTCAACGGATCGCTGGTGCTGACGCCGAAGACCATGGATTGCATCAGCCGTGTCAGCGCAAACGCCGCAACCCCTCCGATCAGGATTCCAGTCATGGTAGTTAAAACGGCTTGTCGCAGGACCAGCCCAAGCACATTGGACGAGCTGGCGCCAAGAGCAATGCGCACGCCCAGTTCGCGCGTGCGTCGCGCGACTGAATAAGCCAGCACTCCGTAAATTCCGGCAATGGCCAGCAGGAGCGCTGTTCCTGCAAAGGCCCCAACCAGCAGCAGGTTGAAACGGCGCGTGGCCAGCGAGGCAGAAAACACACGTGTGAACGTGTTCGTTTTCACCGGAACAGAAGGATCAAGCTCCCCGATGATGCGACGGGCTGTCATCAAAGTCGCGTTCAGGTCTCCTGCTGTCCGGATTACCAGACTCAGTTCGCCGAGCTTTTGCGGCCGCTGGAGGTAGTTCACATAGATAATGGGCGTAAGCGGCTGTTCAAGGCTGGCTCCACGGACATCACCGGCGACGCCCACAACGGTGAGCAGGCGAAGGTCGCCATCCATATTTCCAAATTCACTCGTCTGGCCAAGAGGATCGCGG
>JBLMYN010000544.1:0-11044 GCA_050258305.1 Actinomycetota bacterium | reverse complement strand
TGCGAGGCAGAACGCCGACCGCCTGATGGCGGAACTGGACAAGGTGGAAGCCCAGTTGCAAGTCTGGATCAACAGGTCTGAAAAAAATGCGCGGCTGTTTCGCCGTGATCCAGTCGCCGCCATGCGTGCCGCCGGCCTTGCCCTTGAAGATGAACTCATCTGCGAACTAGAAATGATCATCTCCGGAATCGCCCGAAAGCTGAAATAGTCAACGGGTCTCCGCACGCAAAGATCAGGACGGCCAATGCTCCCGTTATCTTGAATCAAGCGCAGCCAAATGGCGGCCCGCGTCGGCAAACGAGAAATCAATCGCGATATTGGGATACTCCTGGCCGTTCAGTTCGGCATACGGGTAAATGAAATAGTTGAGCGGCTGGCCGTGCTGCTTCGGATTCAATTCCAGATCGCGTCCTACCGTGAACTGGACCCGGTTCACATCGTGAGCTCCAAAGAAATACTCCTTTTTCTTCTGTTGCCAGGCTTCTGAAATGTCCACTGGGAACCAGCCGCGCTCGCGGGTATAGAACTCAGCCCAGCAGTGATAGCCTGCGACATCTGACGCGGCCTTGTTATCCGGAACGGCGAACCCGATCTCGAATTTGGCAGGAATGTGCAGGGAACGCGCCATGGAAATGAAGAGCGAGTGGAAGTCGGTGCAGTTGCCGTGATGCGAGTCGCAGGCCCAGACAGCGTCACCATGCCCCCAGCCAGAGCCGGTCTTGTCGTAGCGCATGTTGTTGAACGTGTAATCGTAGAGAGCCCGGGCTTTTTGCATGTCTGACATCCCCGGTTTCACCTGCGCGGCTGCAATCTCGGCTGGCTTTCCGGTGACCGGCACCAGGCGGTCAGGCTGGAGAAAGCGCTTCAACTTCACCGCAGACACCGGAGAACGCAGCGATGCGGCAGCGACGTGCTCCAAACGAATTACTTCATACTTGACGCTGAAGTGGTATTCGGCTTTGTCAGCTCTCGCCGTATGCGCATAAAACATGCGGTTCCCGTATTCGGTTTCAGAAGTCTCCCGCAGGGGCAGATCGGCCTTGCTGGAAAGAATCTTTACCTGCTGGTAGGGGTCTGAATGCGCAATGGGAAACCATACATCCAGCGGCTTGCCCGGATCGGTTACCCGGACAGTGAAGGCGTAATCGAAGGTAAAATGACGCGATTTGGGCGATGAAGCGCTTTGGGCAAAAGCAATTGACGTCAGGACAACGACAGGCAAGGCGAGAGACAGTTTGCGCAGCATGGCTGGTTCCTTTCAGCTTTGAATGAAGTGACACTAGGGAAACGTCCGACCGGAGTTTGGCGGATTAGCGTCAAGTGAAGCCGTGAAAGAAGCGCGACATGCGAGATTGAATGTAACCAACCGGGTGGAGACTGTCAAGCGGCAACGGGTATTGAGCAGCAGCGCGTTTCAGACCCCAATGGCATAAGGGCCTTACCGCAACAACCCATTTATCTGTAGCTCGAGTTTGCTGAAATTTGTAGAGCCCACCTGGTGCCCGCGAATGTGGCCTTTTTGGTCGATGATGTACGTGGTGGGCAGACCCAGGATTCCGCCGTAGGCATCGGCAATCTTGAGGTTGCCCAGCACGATGGGATAGTTGATTCGCTGCGTTTTGTAGAAATTGCGCAATTCGCTTTCGCTGTCATCGAGAGAGATGCCGATGATCTGAACCTTGTCAGGGTATTCTTCCTGCAGCTTCATAAATTCAGGAATTTCTTCCCGGCAGGGCACACACCATGCGGCCCAGAAGTTTACCAGCACGATCTTGCCGTTGTAACCCGTGGTTCGGATCGGGGCACCGTTCAGGTCTGTCAACGAGAGATCAGGCGCAGATGGTTCAACCGGCTGGATGCGCTGGTGAGTCCGGTGATGCAGGAGTTCGTACGTCAGCACCGCAGCCAGGACGACCAGAACGAACAGAACCGCTTTACGCATGCGCCGCCGTTAGCTGCCCTTTTGAACCGGGAAACCCTTGTCGGACCAATTGGTGCCGAAACTGGTCTCCAGAAAAAGAACACGAACCTTACTGAAGCCCATCTTCTTGAGTTCGTTGTATGCGGGGTGAATATTGGGGCAATGCGACCAGGGGCAACAGCCGCAATAGATCACGATGAAGCTCGACCGCGGCAGTCCTGCCGCGCGCTTATGCAGCTTTTCGATCCCTTCCGGCCTGGCGTCAGGACCCAGAAATTCAGCGCCGGGAATATGAGCCTGCCGGTAAAAGATTTCCGGACCAACGTAGAACACGAGCGGCCTGGGCCCTTTGGAACTCTTCAGCAACGTGGCCAGTTCCTGCGGCTGCATCACTACCGGACTCCCGGGCTGCAAATCTTTCTCAGCCGGATTGGCAGCGCTTTGGCCAAACGCCGGCAGTGCAAGGGTGACAAGAATGGCGCCAACCACAAACCGAAGCATCAGGGATTTATGATTCATAGGACTGAACGTATGTTACTCGTTGCAACAGGGGCGCTGTCAATGCGGGTGCTTTGCACGCCGCATCGGAGTTCCGGAAAGTCTGCGCGCCATGGGAGATTGGCTGTTGTACCTAACCTCCTTCAGATCCTGCCCGGCGAGCGTTCGCTGGATGCTGTTAAGGAGCTTGAAACGGCCAGGGGCAGCCAGGGAAGCTGGGTATAATCTCAATATGTCGCAGGTGAAGGCGAACGCGCCGGCTTGGAGTGGCAAGATCATTCTGAACGTGCGCAAGCGCAGAGTTGCTTTTCACCACTACAAGTGCATTACCGGCATCTGGCCGCTTCTGACGGTTGCTTGCTATGTCGGCCGCTTTCTGCTGCTGCTCGGCCTGATTGCGTTCCTTGTGTGGTATGGAGGGCAGCACAGCGCGTCGCCGAACCGGGTAACACTCTATGCCCTGATTGGGTTCATTCCCGTTATTTTTGCCTGGAATGTTCTGGAAACGCTCGCCTGGAATTTCGAACTCCGCCGCAAGGGGCTGATCGGGCAGGGAATTTATCTGGGGCTGACGCAAATACCTGCCGGCTGAGGCGAAAAGCAGCCCTGAGTTGCAGGGCTTGTCGGGCTTTACTACTCCCGTTTGATCTGACATGAAAAAGACAGACCCTCTCCGCCAGCAACTGATCAGGCTTCTGACCAAAGCTGAGGCGCACATGGACGTTGAGAGCGCGCTCAAGGACTTTCCGCCGGAAGTGCGAGGCCGCAAACCGGCAGGCGCACCGCACACGCCCTGGCAACTGCTGGAGCACATGCGAATAGCGCAGTGGGACATTCTGGAATTCAGCCTGAACGCAAAGCACGTCTCGCCAAAGTGGCCGGATGGATATTGGCCGAAAACCGATGCTCCGCCGGACACAAGGGCATGGGACAAGAGCGTGCGGCAGTTCCTGGCTGATCGGGACCGTGTTTGCGAGATGGTGAACGACGGCAAGCGCGATCTGTTCGCCGAAATCCCCCATGGAGAGGGCCAGACTTATCTTCGCGAAGCCCTGCTCGTGGCCGACCATAACGCGTACCATCTGGGCCAGTTGGTGATGGTGCGGAGAATCCTTGAAGGGAAGTAAGCCCGATGTTGAACAGGACTGTTCGCGGATGTGATTGCATCCACAAGGGCAGCTCTGTCAGGCAAAGGAGTTTATCTGCGCCCCTCCCGCTTTTGTGCGATGCACAGGCCGCGTGGCGTGGAAAGCAGAACCACGGAGAGCAGTCCTTCCTCTTCGAGACGGAGAGCGGCCTCGCGCACGACCTTGAAGTGGGAACTCGCGTCATGAATCAGAACCAGTCCACGGGCCCTGACCTGGGGCAAAAAGCGCCGAACCTCCTGTTCCCGGATGTTCACGTCGCTATCGCAATAGAGAAGATCGATGGTGCCGTTAATCGTAGTTTCCAGGCTGGACGCGTTGCGGTACTCGATCCACCGGCCAAACCCGGAGGCATCGATGTTTTGCTTCGCCTTGGCGAAAACCGCCGGATCGTATTCGACGGTAATAATCCGTCCGAAACCGTTCGACTGTAATGCGCGCGCCATTCGGATGGCACTGTGGCCGATAAAGGTCCCCGTCTCTACGATCAGCTCCGGCTTTACCGCTTTGATCAGCACCTCAAGCAGATCGAGCACTTCAACTTCGGCGCTCTGGGGATCCAGCATCTGCCAGCGTTCGGGATGAGCGCATTCCGGAGTGGCCGGAATCCATTCGGATTGAACAAACTCTCCCTGTTCGGCAATGCGTTCCAGGATCCGGTGCTCCTCATGCCCCTTGATGAAGGATGGGACGACGAGGGCGATCAAGCTACCTCCAATCGCAATGGGCAGCAGTGAGATGAGAACTCTGGTTGCTGTCACGGCGGGGGCGCCGTCAAGCGCGAATCCACGCCGCAGGGCGAGCGCGAGAATGAGAAGGTAAGAACCGCCCAAGATCATGAATTCGGCAAAAACCAGCCCTGCCGGACGTTGCAACTGCACTTGACGCCGGCCTTCTCGGGCCAGAAAAATCCCGGTACCTATGCAAAACACCAGTGAGGCCAGCGCCAGCGAAGTGCGTGGAGTGAGCCGATGCGCAGACATCCCGGATACAAGCGTTAGAACCAGTCCGGCAGCAAGCGCCGCGGTGACGGTCAGCGCGGCTACGTCCAGAACCAGCAACAGATTCCATCCAGCCGCGCGGGTGAGAGACAGTTTTCTTCGCCGGATGTCGCCAACAAATGCGGCTCCCGCAAAGATTACGATCACGCTGGCAAGTTCGGTCATGAAAGCAAAAAGATTTCCTGGTTGGTGTATCCAACTACTATACCAAGCGGTGCGGTTCTCTGTGCTCAGGAACAACGGACTGGACGCTGCTGACCAGGAGCATGAACTTCAGGCGTCCTGGAACGGAGCGGCATTAAAAAAATCTGGGCAGAGCATGCGTAAGGTCGGGCTGCGAGCCAGAACTACCGGTATCAAATGGGCTCTGATCCCGGATAAAAGGCGGTCGTGAGAGGCTCGTAACAAAAGAAAAAGGGGGCCGCAGTCTTCCGGGGATCCACGTACCCCCCTTTTAGCAGTCGACGGATGAGCCTGCTGGATAGATAGAGTAATTTGACGTGCAAAAGGTTTCACCGGGTTTATAGTCTCCCCCCTGCACCTGCCCATTCGGTCAGGTAAGGGACTGAGAGACTGGCCTTAATCCTCGTTTCGATGGGACGTTGATTCTCAAGCTAACCCTTATGAGTTTCTTGTTGACCGCTGCAGTGTTGCCGCCGTGCGCCGACGATGTACTCAGCTCATGGGGAAATTTGAACGGGCGGAGTAGGAAGTTGCGTTTGACGTTCTTGCCCGGCTCCAATACTCTGAAAAAGTTTGGCTATGACCACGATTACTGATTTGCAAGTCGCTGAGAACATTACGGAACTGGTCGGGCACACGCCGATGCTCCATTTGCGGCGAATGTCGGCTGCCGGGGGCGCAGACGTATTTGCCAAGCTTGAGTACCTGAATCCCGGTGGCAGCGTGAAGGACCGGGCTGCCATCGGCATGATTCAAAAGGCAGAGCAGGAGGGGCGTCTCAAACCTGGCGCAACCATTCTGGAGGCCACGGCAGGGAACACGGGCATTGGATTGGCGCTGATTGGCGTCAACAAAGGTTATCGCGTGATCGTCTGCGTGCCGGAGAAATTTGCCGAAGAGAAGGTCAAAGTCATGCGCGCCCTGGGCGCGGAAGTCATACGAACGCCCGATGCGGAGGGCATGCAGGGCGCCATTAACAAAGTCAAAGAGCTGGCCGTCACAATTCCCGGTTCGTTCACTGCTCTTCAGTTTGAGAATCCTGCCAATCCTGATTTTCACCACGACACAACAGCCGCCGAAATGTATGAACAGATGCAGGGGCGGCTTGACGCCATCGTATTGGGCGTAGGCACAGGCGGCACTTTCACCGGCGTGGCCCGATTCATGAAGGAGAAAAACCCGGGAATTTACTGCGTGGCGGTTGAAACTCAGGGTTCGGTGTTGCAGGGCGGCAAACCAGGGCCGCACAAGGTGGAGGGCATCGGCAGCAGTTTTATCCCAAAGACGTTCGACCGGAATGTCTGTGACGAGATCATCATGGTCAATGACAAGGACGCCTTTGCCACGGTTGCTGAGCTGGCGCGTCGGGAAGGGGTATTGGGCGGCTCCAGCGCCGGCGCCAACGTGTTCGCATCGCTGCAGATCGCCCGAAAACTCGGATCGGGAAAGCGCGTTGTGACAGTCATCCCGGATTCGGCCGAGCGATACATGTCCAAGAACATTTTCGAAGGCGGTCCGGAATAGTAGAAAGCGGGCAGGCCGCAGAGGCTGGTTCGGGGCAGTTCGCGCGCCGACCGGCACAATTTCAGGAGCATAGAAGAGAATGGCTAAGACCAGATCCGTCAGCGGGGTGAGGCGCAGTGATAAGGAGAAACCGATGGGCTTTTCCACAAAAGCCATCCACGTCGGTCAGGAACCCGATCCTTCTACCGGCGCTGTTGCGGTCCCGATCTTTGCAACTTCCACTTACGTGCAGGAGGAATTGGGCAAACACAAAGGGTACGAATATGCGCGCGTGTCCAATCCCACCCGCACGCGATTGGAGCAGAACCTGGCGGCCCTGGAAGCGGGCAACTCAGCTCATGTGTTCGCCAGCGGAATGGCGGCGACGGTCGCTGTGACGCAGTGCTTTCTCAAGCAGGGGGATCACCTGCTCTGCGGGCACAACGTTTACGGAGGGGTGCCACGGCTGTTCAATCAGGTGATCGCCAACTACGGCGTCGAATTCAGCTACGTTGATACGTCTGACCTGGATGCTGTGAAAAAAGCTTTGCGCTGGAATACGCGGATCGTCTGGATTGAGACCCCCACGAATCCCCTGATGGTGCTGAGTGACATCAAAGAGATCGCAGCCATTGCACATGCCAAAAAAGCCGAGCTGGTAGTCGACAACACCTTCATGTCTCCGTACTTTCAGCAGCCGCTCGCCTTGGGGGCTGACATGGTTGTCCATTCCACGACCAAGTTTCTCAACGGGCACAGTGATGGGCTGGGCGGAGTCGTAGTGGCGACCCGGCCGGTCCATGCCGAGAAACTGGCTTTCATGCAGAAGGCGGCCGGCGCCATACTGTCTCCCTTTGAATGCTGGCTGGTGCTGCGCGGCGTAAAAACGCTGGCTGTGAGAATGGAAAAACACGATCAGAATGGCCGCGCGGTCGCCGACTTCCTGCGCAAGCACAAGAAAGTGAAAAAAGTGCTGTACCCCGGCTTCACTGATCATCCCCAGTACGCGCTGGCGAAGCGGCAGATGACCGGCTTCGGGTCCATGATCACCTTTGAGACCGGCTCGCTGAAGAACGCGAAGAAGATGCTGGCCAAGGTGCGCGTGTGCTCGCTGGGCGAATCTCTCGGCGGTGTTGAGACGCTGATTTCGCATCCGGCAACCATGACTCATGCGGCGCTGGGCGAGGCCGGACGCAAAGAAATCGGGCTGACCGACGGCATGGTGCGCATTTCCGTTGGCATTGAAGACATTAACGATATCCTCGCCGATCTTGATCAGGCGCTGTCGGCGATCTGACGAATGGCCAGAGAATGGGATTCCGCCGCCTACCACCGGCTTTCTGACCCGCAGTTCGGCTGGGCCCTCAAGGTTCTAAACAAGCTTGATTCTCTGCGGCTGCCCAAAGACGCCCATCTTCTCGATGCCGGCTGCGGAACCGGACGGGTCACGGCAGAATTGCTGCGTAAATTTCCCAAGAGTCGCGTAACTGCTGTAGATGCTTCAGAGAACATGGTTCGGAAGGCGCGCCTCACTCTGGCCGAATTTGGCGACCGCGTACGGATTGAGCAACGTGACCTGCTCGACCTCCCTTACGGCGGTACTTTCGATCTGGTATTCAGCACCGCCGTTTTTCACTGGATCAAGGACCACGAGGGGCTGTTTGCAGTGCTCTTGCGGGTGTTGAAACCCGGCGGGTTTTTGCTGGCGCAGTGCGGCGGCGGCCCCAACTTGAAGAGAGTACGTGATCGCGCACAGAAACTGATTGAGAGTGAGAAGCTCAGGAAATACTTTGAAGGATGGCAGAGAGTCTGGGAATATCCAGGCCCGGAGTTGACTGCGGAGCGACTGAGGAACGCCGGGTTTGAGGATGTGAGCAGTTCACTGGAAGCCGCTCCCGTCACGTTCACTGCGGCAGAGCAGTACCGCGACTTCCTGAAGGCTGTGATTCTGCACCCGTATCTGGAACGACTGCCCGCCCCGATGCAGGCCGAACTCGCGGACGAGATGGTCCGTCAGGCGGCAAGCGATGATCCGCCTTTTGTGCTGGATTACTGGCGATTGAACATGCAGGGCATGAGACCGGAATGAAAAATTCAGAGCGTGTTGTGCATGATCCAGTCGAGGTACGGTTTGCTGCCGGACTCGATCTCAACCATGATGCATTCGGGGAGTTCGTAGGAGTGAATCTCCTTGATAGTGTCGCGCACGGATTCGAAGGCCGCAGCCCGGCTCTTGATGATCAGAAGCCATTCCGTCGCCCGCTCAACATTGCCTTGCCAGCGATACACTGATTGAATCTGCGGGATAATGTTGACGCAGGCTGCCAGGCGTCGCTCAATCAGGGTTGTGGCGATCTTTTCTGCTTCCTGGGAAGAGCCTGCCGTGGTGAGCACAATCCGGGCGTCGATCATCATCTAATCTCCAGGGCCAAGTGTAGCAAGATCGTCTCCCGCGACGGTCACGATTCCAGGCAACTAAGGCAGGTATCCGGCATGACTACGCAAATCAAATTCGGCACGTCAGGATGGCGGGCCATCATCGCCGACGAGTTCACAGTAGGCAACGTGCGCCGCGCGGTGACGGGCATTGCTCATTATGTTGTTTCTCGAAAGGCAAAAGGCGCGCGAGTGATCGTAGGCCGCGACCCGCGGTATATGGGCGAGCGCTTTGTGCAGATCGCGGCTGACATTCTGGCCGCATCAGGAATCCAGCCGCTGGTGATTCAGGAACCGGCGCCCACCCCGGCCATTGCGTATGAGGTGATACGGCTGAAGGCCGACGGCGCCATCAACTTCACCGCCTCCCACAATCCCCCTGAATACAGCGGGATCAAGTTCTCCACGCCGGATGGAGCGCCCGCTCTACCGGAGGTCACCAGGGCCATCGAATCTCTGGTGCCGGCGGAGGCAAACGGAGCCGATGGGAACCCGGTCACGCCTCCTATCGAGAAGATTGATCCCAGACCCGCCTATCTCGCTCGCCTGAAAGAGATCATTGATTTGCAGCTCATTCGGCAGTCCGGGCTGAAGGTGGTGTTTGATCCGCTTTACGGCGCGGCCCGGCACTATTCTGACCATCTGCTGCGTGAGGCCGGCGTCGACGTGCAGACGCTGCATGACTCCCGCGATGTGCTGTTCGGCGGCCATGCGCCTGAGCCGGACGGTGAACTGCTCAACGAAACCCGCGCCCGTATGAAAGCCACCGGAGCACGGATTGGCATTGCTACCGATGGAGACGCTGATCGCTTCGGCATTGTGGATGAAGACGGAACATTCATCCAGCCAAACTATGTCGTCGGGCTGCTGTTTGACTACCTGGTGGAGACGCGCGGGTGGAAAAACGGAGTGGGGAAATCCGTGGTGACCACGAATATGGTGAACGCGCTTGCGGATTATCACAAGGTCGAGTTGCATGAGACACCCGTGGGTTTCAAGTACATCGGCGAACTGATCAAGCAGGACCGGATTGCGATTGGCGGTGAAGAGAGCGCCGGACTGTCGATCCGTTATCACGTTCCGGAGAAGGACGGCATTCTTGCCGGGTTGCTCTGCTGTGAAGCGGTTGCGGCGCGCAGGAAGAGCCTGAAGCAGCAGATCAGCGGCATATTTAACAAAGTTGGTTCCTTTTATCCGCAGAGAGAGAACTTCCGCTTGACGCCGGAAGTGAAACACAAGTTTACTGAGAAGTTAACCGCCGGTCCGGCCGACATCGCCGGCAGGAAAGTGAAGCAGGTGGTGCGCACGGACGGCATGAAGCTGATTTTCGATGACGGTTCCTGGGTTTGTTACCGGATGTCCGGCACTGAGCCGGTTGTTCGCATCTATTCTGAAGCGAGGATCGAATCCGATTTGAAGGGGCTGGCGGCTGCGGCCAGGGACTGGGTTTTCAGTTGAGACAAGAGATGTATGATCGCATCCCTTAGAAACCGGCTGTTTAGCCTTCGTCGCAAGGTCGCCATCGTGCTGGTCGGCCTGGTATCACTCGTCATGGGATACCACGTTCTGTTCGGGCACGACGGTGTTATCGCCTACCAGCACAAACGTACGGAATCCCGGGAGTTGCAACAGCAAATCGAACAATTGCGGCAGGAGAACGAGGCCCTGCAGAAGCAAATTAAAGCTTTAAAAGATGATCCAGAAGCTATTGAAAAAGAAGCGCGCGAGCGGCTTCGGTATGCCCGGCCCGGGGAGGTGATATATACGCTTCCGGCGGCCAAACCGGCCCCTTCTGCGGCGCCCGCAAAGTAACGAGGCGTCGAAGATTGTACCTCTTCTACCTTGTGCCTTTTAGCAAAATCATTTAGAACAATTTGGCTGTAACCTGAGCTGACTGCCGGACTCCGTAGTACCGGCAATCCATCGATTCACGGCATGTGTATGCCAAAACCCCCGGAGAGATCCGCACAGGAGAGAAATTTCCAATGAAGAAACTTGCATTTGCAGTACTTGCAATGGCGCTCATGGCGTCCATGTCGCTGGCAAAAACCAAAGAACACGCAGCCAAATCGAAGAAGGAGACGATCACCGGCTGGATCAGCGACGCCAAGTGTGGCGCGAAGTTCAATGCCGATTGCGCTAAAAAGTGCGCTGCCGCCGGCGAGAAGCTGGTTGTGCTGAGCGAGAAGGACAATAAAGTTTACGAAGTTGACAATCAGGATGCGGTGAAGGCCCATGCCGGCCACCACGTCCGCGTTACCGCCACGGATAGCAACGGCACGCTCCACGTTGAGAAAGTGCAGATGCTGAAAGAGAAGGCGGAAAAGTCAAAATCCGGGATGTAGCCTGGCGTTTCG
>JBLMYN010000543.1:0-5684 GCA_050258305.1 Actinomycetota bacterium | reverse complement strand
CAGCGTCTCGACCTTAGCTACGCAGTTAAGGAGTATCAGCTTCTCACCGTGAGCGCCGAATCCCCCGGTTTTGACTGGAGTCGCAGGAGCCAGTAACTTCCGGGTCATTGCTCTTTACCAGCTCAGAAGCGTAATCTCTTATGAGATATCCTCAACTTTCCACCGGAGCCGACCATGAAAAAAGCTGCCATCATTTTTCTTACCTTGCTGATGCTGTCGTTTTCCGCTTTTGCCCAGGAGAAAGAACAGCAACGCCTGAAGAACGCCGGTGAAGTGCTCACCGAGATTCTCGGCATGCCGGATTCCGTTCCCAAGTACTGGCTTGACCGCGCCGAGTGCGTGCTGGTCTTTCCTTCGGTAAAGAAATTCGCCATCGGCCTGGGCGGCAATTATGGCCGCGGCGCCATGTCATGCCGCAGCGGCGCAACCTTCACCGGCCCCTGGGGGCCTCCTGCCATGATGGCGCTGGAAGGCGCGAACATCGGTTTTCAGCTTGGCGGACAGGCCACGGACTTTGTTCTCCTGGTGGTCAATCCCAGCGGCGTGAGATCCATTCTCAGAAGCAAGGTCAAGCTTGGTGGCGATGCCTCTGCCGCCGCGGGGCCGAAGGGCCGCGATGCTGAAGCCGCTACCGACGTGACCATGCATACGGAAATCCTCACCTACTCGCGTTCGCGCGGACTCTTTGCCGGCATCTCCCTGGAAGGATCAACCCTGCGCCAGGACAACGGCGCCAATGAGAAGATTTACGGCCGCAAGGTCAGCGCCCACGATATCGTGCTCAGGCACGCGGTTAGCACCACTGCGGCAGGACGGGTCATGTTGTCGGCGCTGGAGCGAGCCTCACCCCGCAACCTTTCTGATCCCAGGTCTCTCCGGCCTGAATCGAATACAGGCTCAAGAAAGAGAAGATAACGCTCAACAACAACTGATTATTGGCAGTTGCGTTCGCGGACAGCTATTGGCGTCCGGCAAGCGCTGGGCGAAGATTTCTGCCGATTTCACTCCCCAGCCGGTGTTGAGTCGGGGCCGGGAATATGCCGGGAGTGCTTGCGCAGGAAGCGCTTCATTTGCCGGTCGGCCTGGGGGAAACGCTCGCGCAGCCGGACCATCCACCGCCGCGCCCAGTGATGGTTCGCGGAAAGAATCGTGAGGCCGATCAGAAGGAATAAGATCCCCTGCAGTACAGGAAGGAAAAGCCCGGCGATTCCCAGCACAATGAATGACCAGCCGGCAATTTCAAGAAGAATACGTTTCATGAAAGGCTCTGCAATTGGATGCTCCGCGAGCCTGATTCGACTCCGAATCAATGTTTAATCAACGTTTAATCAACGTGGAAGAAATACTCTCCTTGGCGCTCACGCACCTTAGTGATGGCGGTCACTGTCAGCATCACGCAGCCATGGCAAAGTCACCCTTTGAGGAGGGACTATGGCCACCGATAACGTCGCGATCGCAACCGAGCAGATCAAGGCTGGAATAACGAACGGCGTGGAGAAGTTCAAAGAGTTTTCCGATACCCTCAAGGAAAACTTTGAAACCGCACAGAAAGAGATCCAGCGCGGAGTGCAGCGCAGCAGGAAAGCGGTGGATGGCGCGATCCAGGACACGCGCTATGGAATCAGGAACCGTCCTCTGCAATCCGTCGCGATATCGGCCGCCGGCGGCCTGGTCATCGGCCTTGCGTTGGGCTGGCTGATTGGGCATCGCCGCTAATAATGAAGCGCCACTGATCGCAAGACGCCCGGACCGGACAGGTTCCATCCCGCTATCTGTCCGGTCCCGCGGGCGCTCCAAGCAAATTCTTCAGAGCCTCCTGATACGTCGTTTCTGGCGGGGTGGGGCGGAACTCCGTATTGAGTTCGTTGCGAAGCAGACGTGATGTGTTGAAGAGGACGCGAATTTTCAAATCCAGATCCAGTGCCGTGATGCGCCATTTCCCGGGTTCCACCTGCGTCTGCTCAATCCGGTAGCGGCCGCCTTTGTAAAGCTTGCCGAAGATTCCCCAGCCGAAAGAGACGTTCCTGGTGAGTATTCCATCAATGCGGACAAGCCTTTTCTGATCTGGCTCTACCCAGACCGTTCCCTGCATGCCGCGATACACCTGCGTCTGGCGGTCCCTGGGAGAAAATGAGTGATTTGGGCGGAAGCTGAACTTCAATAACCCGTCTTCTTCACCGTCGGGTGTGAAGGTAAAAGCCAGAGGAAAGGCTCGCATCATGCTGATACGCCGTTTGGTCTCAGCCGTCTGCTCATCAATTTCGTGTCGCACCGCATGATGGTCATGCAGGAGCTTTCTCAACCGGCGTTCCTGCTTTGACGTCTGGTCAGGAGATAGTGGCTCATGATTGAATTGCACAATTCTGTCGGCGCGTCCCTGCGCTGTTTCAATCACCTCGCGCGTCTCCGTTCCCCACTTCCACTCGAGCGTTTCCCGGTAGCGAAAGTAGTCCGGCGACTGCAGGGCTGCCACTTCATTGGCGGAAGCACACTGGAGCAGGGCACCCGGATCAGCTTCTTCGCTCTGAATACCTGGAGGCTCAGGCTTTTGGCCGCTCAGCGTGACGCCACAGATGAGCAGGAGCAGAGCAATGGCAAACAGTCGCGTCGTCCGGCCAGCCAGGGCTGTGACTGGTGTCACTGAAGAAAATGGGCCTGCTGCATACATTGTAAGACGAGGGAGAGGAGGCGATGCAAATGTCCACTCCTGCAACCACTGCCACTTCGATCATACCCGCCGTTGGGTTCGACAGAATCGCTTTTGCCACAGATTTTTCAGAGTCATCCATGAAGGCGCTGCCGGTAGCGATTGCGCTGGCAAGAAAGTTTGCTTCAACTCTGTTTGTCTGCCATATCGTCACGCCCACGCCGTTGGCCGTCGGCGCTCCTGAGGCCGCGCCCTACCTGTACCAGGCGGAAACAGAGAGTGCAGCGCGAGCACTTGATGATGTTATGAAGTCGGCCGATTTACGCGGCCTCAAAGCCCGCTCGCTCATGCCGGCCGGCCCGCTGGCAGACGAGCTGCAAGCCATCATTGAGCAGAACAAGATTGACCTGGTGATCGCAGGCACACACGGACGCACCGGGATGCGCCGCCTTCTGCTGGGATCTTCTGCGGAGGAGATTTGCCGCGTTGCCACATGCCCGGTCATGACAGTGGGGCCGGACGTGGAAACCACGCCGGAGATGGAGATCAAGCGCATCCTGGCGCCAACCGATCTTTCGGAAGAGAGCGAACTGGACATGCCTTACATCGCTCTGCTCGCGAAAGCTTACGGAGCCCATGTGACCGTGCTTCATGTGATGCCTCCGGATGCAGCCACCAACCCGGATGCCAGGGCGCTGGCGGAGCCGATGCGCCGGACCATGATGCATGCCTTTGAGAAGGAGATTGGCGACGCAAAGGCAGAGTTCGTGATTGAGTTTGGCGAGACGGTGCCGGCCATCCTGGATTACGCCCGGAACACCAAGGCTGATTTAATCGCCATGGGGATTCGCACCGCCGTTCTGCCCGGCTTCTCGCTGCGATCAACTGTGGCTTACAGGGTCATCGTGGGGGCACATTGCCCGGTCCTGACTTGCCGCCGCTGAGCAAAAAAGGCCGCTGGGGAAGGGCAGCTTTTATGGCATAGGGCTGGAAGTTGGAGCAGTGTGATGCGCGCCTGTTCCGTTCCGGCCCTGGTCTTTTATTCACGTGGCCCACCGAGATCCGATGCATCAGTTAGCGTCCATCGAAGAACACGCGGCAGCCGCACAACCCAGGGAGGCCGGCTTGACGTCCGCACAGGCAGAAGCGCGCCTGCGCCAGTTCGGGCCGAATGATCCCGCACCGGATCGCCGGCGTTCCGCAGCTTCTGATCTGCTGCTGTTGTTCGCGAATCCGCTCGTCGTCATTCTATTGCTGGCGGCTGCCCTGTCCGGATTCCTGGGACAGTTTGTGAACGCCACAATCATCATCGGCATGGTGGTGGTGGGCACGGCGATCAATTTCTACCAGACGTACAGATCGCAGACGGCGGTCGAAGAGCTGCGCTCACGCGTGGCGCCGACCGCGATGGTGATGCGCGACGGCCAATGGCAGGAAATTCACAGGCACGATGTTGTTCCCGGAGACCTTGTGAGGCTGGCAGCAGGCGATCTTGTGCCCGCCGACGCGCGTCTTGTGAGTTCGCGCGATCTCTACGTCCATCAGGCCACGCTCACCGGTGAATCTTTGCCCGCAGAGAAGGAAGCGAGCGGCGCGGAAAAGTCTTCGAATCCGGAAGCAAGAAACATGGTTTTCCTGGGAACATCCGTCGTAAGCGGAACGGCCACGGCGGTGGTCGTGTCGACAGGGTCACGCACGGCGTTCGGCGACATTGCGGAACGCCTGGCGCAAAGGCCGGAGGAGACCGCTTTTGACCAGGGGTTGCGCCGTTTCGGAATGCTGATCATGCGGGCCGTGGTTTTTCTGGTGCTCTTCCTGATTGTGGTCAGCGTGGTGTTGCACCACAACATTCTTGAATCGCTGTTGTTTGCCGTGGCCCTGGCAGTGGGATTGACACCGGAATTTCTTCCCATGATCACTTCCGTCACGCTCGCGAAAGGCGCGGTGGTGATGGCGCGGAAGAAAGTGATTGTGAAGCACCTTTCCGCCATCCAGAATTTCGGCAGCATTGACGTGCTTTGTACGGACAAGACCGGCACGCTTACCACCGGCAACATGGCGATGGAGCGGTCCGTAGACGCGCTCGGGCAGCAGTCGAACCGCCCGTTCGTACTCGCATGGCTCAATAGCCACTTTGAAACGGGAATTCGAAGCCCGCTGGATTCCGCAATACTGCAAGTGCCGTACCCTGAATCGCAGGGATACACAAAATGCGATGAAATCCCCTTCGACTTCGAGCGCCGGAGGCTTTCCGTTGTGGTGGAGCGCGGCCGGGAGCGCGTGATCATTACCAAGGGTTCGCCGGAGAGTATCTTTCACTTGCTCTCCGCATGCGAAACCGGCGGACAAGAGCGCGCAGTTGACGCGGACCTTCTGTCCCGCTGCCACGAGACGTACGACGCCATGAGCGGGGAAGGTTTTCGCGTTCTGGCCGTTGCCTACGCGCGTGTTCCGGAGCAGAGCAGCTACTCGGTGAAGGAGGAGTGCAACCTGATCCTGGCCGGATTTCTGGCCTTTGCCGATCCTCCACTCGAAGACTCGGACGAAGCCATCGCTGACTTGAAGCGCGACGGCGTGACCGTAAAAATCATCACCGGTGACAGCGAACTTGTGGCACGGCACGTCTGCACTCAGGTCGGGATTGATCCCGGAGAAATTGTGCTGGGCGATGACCTTCAGCGCATGACGGACAACGCTCTGGCCCACGTAGCCGAGCAGACCACCGTGTTCGCGCGCGTCTCACCGGCGCAGAAAAACCGCATCATCATGGCACTGAAGCATCGCAGCCATGTGGTCGGGTATATGGGAGACGGAATCAACGATGCGCCATCCCTTCACGCTGCGGATGTCGGCATTTCGGTGGCCAGCGCCGTGGACGTGGCTCGCGATGCCGCGGATATTATTCTGCTGGAACGGGGGCTGCGCGTATTGCACGACGGTATCCTCGAAGGCCGCAAGGCGTTCGGCAACGTTATGAAGTATCTCCTCATGGGCACGAGTTCCAACTTCGGGAACATGCTCAGCATGGCCGGAGCAT
>JBLMYN010000542.1:0-12626 GCA_050258305.1 Actinomycetota bacterium | reverse complement strand
ATCGCTGAAACGAATGCCGGACGGACGGAAGGTCTCGTGGGCCGCAACAAGGAGCTGACTCTCCCGGTGAAAATTTTCCGTGAGTTTCGGATCGATGACCAGGCAATAGTAAATGTCCCAGTCTCGCACCTCGCCGTCCACCGTGTATTTGTTGACGATTCGGGTGTGGTCGTACTCCGGATACTCCGGCGAGCGATACTGCGTCCCGGGAAGCAGCAGGTAAAGGTTCAGGTGCTTGTCGATCGGCTTGCCGTCCTGGAGACGCTCGCCCAGAATCCAGGGGCCCATCCTGGCCATGCGTCGCGTTCCGGTTATTTCGGGAGTAAAAATGATCCGGTCTCCATCGTGATAGACGGAGAATGGCTTTACCCTGGGTGAGGGAGCGGCAAATGCCAATCCGGCCGCAAGCAGCACGATCCTGAAGCTGCGCGAGCCATGTTTGTGGCGGGTGAGCACAGAGCAAAAATTATGGCAACTCCTTTATTCTCAAGCAAGCGAGGAGACATTCGCGCAGTGATGCAAAAGTGCATACACGTGAGTAACCTCCCTTGCGCGAGGCCTGACTGGTATGCAAAGGCCGAAGAACCGTTAAGCCTCGTCCCTTCAACCCGGCTCAGCAACAGAATTCCGGAAAACCCTCTCGCCTGCTTCCGACGCCAGTTTCAGCGCTTGCCCTGCTCGTAATATTTGCCGATGATCACCCCCACCTCTACCGCTGAGTCGGGTGTGAGATCGACAAATTCAAAGCCGATCAGGTTCCCCTCCGCGAAGCGCACGCGCGCGCTGATGTCCACGCGAATATCTTCGGAAGGTTCATGAATGGTAAATTCATGTACCTTGCTGTCACGAGCATACGATTTATCGGCTTCCATGGCGAAGCCGCCGCGCGCCAGTTGACGCAACAGCCCGGCCTTCCTGCCTTTTTTATCCAGGACTACGATCTGCGCTTCGGGGCGGATGTCAATCCGCTCAAAGCGCCGCTTCTCTTCTGTTGTGGGCACAGTGGGCATCTGCTTGATCATTCTATTCGAACCTTGTTTACGGCACCTGCTCGCCAAAAGCGCTTACCGGATCAATGTCCACCGGGACATCCTTGATGGCGGCCAGGGCTGATTTTAATTCCGCTGGCATGGAATCATACTTCGCAAACCATTGTTCTGCACGATTCCTGTCGCCGGTGGCCTCGATCTCAAGAAGTTCCTTGGCCAGTGAGGCAATGGCGACCGGCATTTTCTCGTAATCGATGGCGTACTTTCCAGTTTTGGGGTCCCGGGCGATGGCGCCCTGCTCGCTCAGGTAGTTGAACTCCATCATCTCCGCCCGGCCATGCGCCTCGGCCACGCCGAAACGTACCGTGCGGAAGATGCCGGCTACATAGGATGCATACACTTCAGGAGCGCGGTCCTTCTGCAGCACACCCTTGTCCATAAGCCAGTTCAGCGCGAAAAGCCCCACCACGTCTGCCTTGGCCTCCTCGAGACCGCCATAGGCCGGACCAATAGCTGCCCGGATATCCTGCTGGCCCGTGGCGGTGCGGGCAAATGCGGGTCCGAGTCCATGGCAGATTTCATGCATCAGGACGGCAGCCAGATAGCCGTCCATGGAAGCCAGACTGGCCTGGTCGTCACGCAACAGCTCCTTGGCCAGGGGCAGAACCACAAAGTTGACGCGGGCATCCATGAAGTTCTTGAAAAACATCTTCTTGGTGCCTTTCTCCTGATGGATGCGGGCGTCATTGGGGAGATTATCGGCGACAGCCTGATAGCCGTGGCGCAGATCACCCGCGCGGAACGGCGTGACCATCACTTCCATAGGAGTGCTCTTACCCTGAAGATTGGGTTTGTCCTGCGGGTCAAGAGGCAGCGCGTCCTGGATCTCAGGGACGTATTTCATAAACACGTCGAGCTTGGCGCTGTCGGCTTCATCGCGAATCATAACCGCTGCGCCATATGAGGTCTTCACCCCAAGCACGCCGTCCAGATAGGTTTCATAGGGTGCGAAGATGATGTCAAACTTCGGATTCTTAAGATCGAGCCACGCCAGATCACTCGGATAATAGTCATCGTTGAGCAGGGCATCGGCGCGCAGGCGCAGGAAACTGGCAAAAGCAGGATCGGGGCTGAGCGCAGCAGCTTCGCGCAGGTCTTTGGCTGCCGGCACGAGCCAATGGCGGTATTCCACGTGGTAAGGGATTGTAATCAACCGCTTCCCACGGCGCCTGACAACGGTATGCGGATCGTAGATAGCCGCCCTTTGCTCGGGATGTTTGGCTACATATGCCTCGATTTCCTGCCGTGTCATTCCCGGCGAGTAAAGGGCGCGTCCGGGCGAGAAACGTTCTCTTCCCACAAATGGCTTGTTGTCTTCCAGGAGATCGTAGCGGCTGCCGTTGATGATGAGAAAGCGCCGCAGTTTCTGGGCTTCCACCTGGTTGCAGCCGGTGATTCGCTTCAGCAGGGCCAGCCCCTCAGGATCGCTCTGGCGCCAGTAGATGCCTTCGAGAAAACGGGCGGCATCCACCAGCTTGTAAACCATCTGCTGCTCTTGGTCGCTGAGCCCCACCACGCTGAACGGCATGGAAACCAGTTTGAACTTGGCGACCTGGGCGGCAATGTCTTCATTGATTGGCTCGTGGATGGCGCATTTATCCGCCTTCTTCGGCGGCGGCGCGCCGCGGCGCCCGGCTTGAGCAAACAACGATGTGGTAACCAGCAGTAGGGCAAATATGAATACGAAGGGTGCGGTTTTCATTGCAGAAATTGTAACAAGTCCCGGCAGACGGCGGTATGTCATCTCCCCGGGCAGGGGTATCGGGGACGAACCCACGGAGATGACCAGAACATTCTCCATCTGTTCTTCAGCTCCGGCCCGCAGTGGAGATGCGTTTATCATATTTACGCAAATGCCCACTCCTGTGCCAGTTCCCCAGACGCTCTTGATTGACGCCGACGACACGCTCTGGGAGAACAATGTTTACTTCGAACAGGCCATCGCCGAATTCATCGAGCGGCTGAACCACCGGCATATGTCCGCCCACGAAGTACGGCTGTTTCTGAACGAGGTAGAGCGGGAAACGATTCTTGAGCGCGGATATGGATCCCACAGTTTTGCGCATTCGCTGGTGAAATGTTTTGAGCGCCTGAGCGAAGGGCCGGTGACGCCGGCTCTGCATGAATTCATCTGGGGATTTGCCCACAAGGTATCGAACTATCCCATCGAATTGATCAGCGGCGTGCCGGAGACACTTGCCTACCTCAACAGCCGCCGCCACCACCTCATCGTGATGACCAAGGGCGATATTCCCGAGCAGGCCGCGAAAGTGGAGCGATCAGGAATCAAAGACCATTTTGCTGCGGTGGAAATTGTGGCGGAGAAGAACTCTCTGACCTACCGGCAAATTGTAAGCAAGTACGCGGTGGCTCCCGACACCACGTGGATGGTCGGCAACAGCCCGCGGTCAGACATCAATCCCGCGATGGCTGCGGGCATCAATGCCGTGTTCGTACCCCACGATATGACATGGGTTCTGGAGCATGAAACCGTGGATGTCCCTCCCCATGGCGTGCGCCTCTTGCAGGTGGAATCGTTTGCTGATTTGAGAAGGCACTTTTGAAGAACAGAGCAGGCCACTTGCTTACTGAGTTCCGGGTGGGCAGACCATTCCCGGGCTGCCAACCAACATGATTCTCTGGGTGAACTTTGCGCCCGTCATAACGTGGCTTCTTCGGCGGCAGTCGGTGGTGACTCGCCCCGCTGGCGCATGAACAGATAGCCCGCGCCGGAAATCAGGGCCAGGGCCCCTGCGCAGGCGAGGAACAGCGGCCGTATCCCCAGCCTTTCCGCAAGATAGCCCGAGAGCAACAGCCCCAGGACCTGGGCCATGGAGATCAGGGACATAAACGTGCTGCTCACGCGGCCCATCAGAGCCGGAGGAGTTTCCTGTTGCGACATGGTTTGTGCCGGGATCAGGACAAAGGAAATCGCAAACCCCATCATGAAGGTGCTCGCGGCTGCCATCGGGATATTTTGAAAGGCGCCCAGCAGCGCCGCGCCAATTCCCAGCGAGAACAGCCCGGCCAGCACGATGTTGGTTCGCGTGGTCCTGTGATGCACCCGGCCGAGCACCTGCGCGCCGGCAATCAATCCGATCCCCACCATGGAACTGATCATGCCGAATACGAAAGGACCGGCTGAGAGCGAGTCCCGGATGTAGATGGAGATGAGCGGACTGAACGAGCTCAGGACAAACATGGCCACGCCCATGGCCAGAAAAACAAACGAGAGGCCCGCATGGGTAAAGATGAAACGGTTGCCCTCGAGAAAGTCCTCGCTAAGAGATGCCAGAGTCTTATTCGTCTGAATACGGGACCTCAGAATCGCAAGACTGGAGATCATGCCGGCGGAAAAGACAAAACTCGCCGTATCGAGATAGAAGCAGAGCTTTTCTCCCAGCCAGGCGATCAATGCTCCCGCCACGAAGGGAGAGAGAAGCCGAACCAGATAAAAGGCCTGCGTGATCATGGCATTCGCTGCAAGCAAGCCTTCCTGGGGAACAATGGTGCGGATCGTGACCGATTGCGCAGGTGCAAAAAAGCTGGAAACGGTGCTGATGATGGCGAAAATCACGCATATCTGTGTGACGTCCGTGACGAACACCAGCAGCAGGATCAATAGCCCGCGAATGATGTCACTGGCCACCATCACCCGCTTCACGTTCCAGTGATCCACGAACACTCCCGCGACTGGGCCGATCACCGCCAGCGGCAGAACGTAAGCAATGGTCACGGCCGTAACCTGCACTGCATTGCCGTGCAGCCGGAAGGTGATAAGGCTGATGACCCCGAATAGCGCCAGGAAGTCGCCGAAAATGCTGACGAATTGCGCCAGCCATAATGTACGGAAAGGGACGTGTTGCAGAATGGTCTTCTGCGTGAATGCGGGAGTTGGAGTGGAAGCAGCCATTCGAGCCTTGACCTGTGGCTAAGTAGCTTAACCCAATCGCGAGTCTGGCGTTCGTCTGCCCGACCCAGAAATTCGGCTGGAATCAGGCTTCAATGGACGTGAGCGAGAATCCGGTCCGAAAATGATTTGTCCCGCATTGGAATCTCTAATCTAAGAGAACGAGCATCGTATCTAAGCCGCTGAAAATAAACAACTAACAAGAAATCATTGTCCAATAGGGCTACCGCCAGTTAGAATTGGGCCAATCCCCTTGGCAGGGGCAAAAGAGTTGTTTATGGACCCAATTCCAGCAGCCTCCCTCCTGTTGGTCGTGGCCACGGAAGCCGCTTTGCGTCTTCGTGTGGAATGGCTGCAGCGCGCTGGCTACAAAGTGAATCCCGCCTTCAGTCTCAAGGACGTGGAGCAGGCATGTCACGCCCGATCGTTCGATATCTTCGTGGTTGCTGATGCAGTTGAACCGAAGATGAAGAAGGCGATTGGCCTTACCGTCCGCCACTTCTTCCCCGACGCGCCCATCCTGCAAATGGGGCGGATCCGCCCTGACATTGACGGCGACTGCTTCGTAACCGGGGAAACGCGCGAGGATCTGCTGTCCTCTGTCAAAAAAATCCTTCGGCGCGACGAAATCCGACCCGCCGCCATTTAGTTTCCGTTCAAGCAAAAAGTAAGGAGCCCTGGGTGCTTCGGGCTCCTCATCGTTCTGTTCAATTGGCGTTCTGGCAATTGGCGCCTTACTGACGAGGAGCCGTGTTCGCCGGATTGGCGGCATCCGGCATTGCCGCAGCCGTGTTGGCTCTGCCAGTTCCAATCGCATCGCCGGAGATCACCATCTCCACGCGCCGGTTCTGCTGGCGGCCTTCCGGTGTGTCGTTGGTCGCCACAGGATTCGATTTTCCCATCCCGCGCGCCACGACGGCGGCATCAGGAATTCCCTGCTGAACCAGATAATCGCGGACCGCGCCTGCGCGGTGCTCGGAAAGCTGCTGGTTGTAATCGTCACTGCCGACGCTATCAGTGTAGCCATCCACTTCCAGATGCAGACCTGGATGGGCGAGCACGATGCCGGAAACCTTGGCCAGGCGCTCACGCGCTCCGGAGAGCAGCTCAAAGCTGCCTGTCTTGAACAGTACATCCGACATGTTCGCGATCAGGCCGCGAGCAGTGTCGCGGGTCGCGAGCACGGCATTGAGCTGGGCGAGCAACTGGGCGCGCAGATCGGCTTTTTCTTTCTCTGCCTGCTGGCGAAGCTTATCGGCCTCAGCGGCGGCCTGGCGGGCCTTGTCTGCTTCCGCGGCAAGAGCCTGCTGTTGTGCCACGGCCTGTGCCCTGGCTGCTTCCGCTTCTTTGCGCGCCTGCTCTGCTTCCTGCTGCAGGCGCAAAGCCTCTGCCTTGGCTGCTTCCGCCTGCTGGCGGGCCAGTTCCGCCTGCTTGCGCTCGTTTTCTGCTTCCACCCGGCGGCGGGCCTCTTCTTCCGCGGCCTGCTTTTCCCTGGCCGCGCGTTCTTCGGCGGCTTTCTTGTCAGCAGCGGCCTTTGCCTCAGCCTCTTCTTCGGCTTTCTTCTTCACCGACATTACGCGGGCTTCCTCCGCCGTCCCCACCGTGCCGCGGGCCAGCGTGTCAATGGTGCCTTTGTCGCGCTTGTGCTGGAATGCTTCCTCTGCGGAAAGCAGTTCATGGTTCGCTCTGGCGATGATGGACGGCGCATATTTGTCGGCGCCGGCGATGCGCGCAATGCGCACGGCATTGCGGGCTTCAAACAAAGAGCGCGGTGTCTTGTGGTCGATGCCGAAGATCGCATCCTGAATATGGGTGTTGGTGGAGGAGTAAGTCCCGGCGGCAAGCAGCGAGTAACGCGCCTCAATATCCTCCTGGTGCAGACCGGGCGGAATCACATTCTCCATAACCACCATGTTGCTGGGCTGGTTCACCGCAAAATAGGGTTCAGCCGTCACAATCAGCCCGAAGGTCTGCATGTCAGTAATTGCCTTCACCCGGCTGTGATTGTGGTCGAAAACCAGTTCGCCGAGGTTCACGGCCCGACCTTCCGGTGATACGGCCCACAACACCAGGCTCAGGTATTCCAGGCCGAATTTTGTGGGATCATCTAAATTCTCAAAGCGCGCGTCGATTTCCACGTTGCTCTTCTTGCCCGCCACCTTGGCTTCGCCAATGGCGCTGGGCATCAGATCAGTCCCGCGAAAGTCGATCCTCACGTCGTCGCCGCGCAGCCGGTAATTCACCGCTTTCGTGCTGCGCGAGACGCTCGCCGGTTGCGAGCTATTCGGCTGGCTCTGGCCAGCGGCTAAAAGACTGAAACAGAACAACACGCCCAAAACAGCCAGGGATTTCTTCATTGCTAAAGCCTCTGATCTCAAAAAGTTGCTGTGCTTTTATGCATAACTTTAAGGTCAGAGAAAGCCAATACAAAGGAACGCTTGGCGTAGGGTGGTTATAGTACTTTCGTGTACATCCCGGGCTTGGTGCATTTGCCAGCCTGCAGAGGCCCTCCCTGGCTGGCAACCAGCGGGCCGCCGGGGAGATAATGATTGACGCATTCAACAGGAGAAAATCTGAAGATGAGAACTCGATCCCTCGCTTTTGCAGTTTGCCTGCTGTGCGTGTGTTTTGTCACGGCCAGCATGGCCCAGCAGGAGGACAAGAGCAAGCGCCCCAGCCCTCCGGGAACAGCCCAGGTAACCCTGAAGGGAAAGACAATTACCATCGATTACAGCCGCCCTTTCATGCGTGGCCGCAAGATCATGGGCGGGCTGGTTCCCTACGACAAGGTCTGGCGAACCGGAGCCAATGAGGCCACCACGCTGACCACGCCTCTGGACTTGAACATTGGCGGGACCAAAGTGCCCGCGGGCAAGTACACCCTCTGGACGCTTCCCTCCGCAGGCACCTGGAAGCTCATCATCAACAAGCAAACCGGACAGTGGGGCACGGAGTACGATCCAAAGCAGGATCTGGCGCGAGTTGACATGGAGAAAAGCTCGCTCAGCGCTCCAGTCCAGGAATTCACCATTTCTTTCGAGAAAAAGGGTGATGCCGGCGCGGACCTGGTAATGCAGTGGGAAACCACCAGCGTCTCCGTTCCGGTCAAGGCAGAGTAGATCACCGAGCGGCAAGCTTCAGGAACAGGCGGCGCATGTGCCTGAGCCGCCTGTTTGCCGGTGTGCGCTACAACAGGCTCTCATCGCACTGTCACGCTCTGCTTTGAGAAGTCTTTCTTGACATTTCCCAGGCCTTGGCATATTTCCAGCTCACATAGGCTGCATGGTTCATCAGCACCAGCAGGCCTTCACGCCCGTCAAGGAATCCAAGCCGGAAAAAGTAGCTGTACACAAACCGGACCAGCGGGCGAAGCACGATGTTGATGAAGCTGAACCCGGCCTTTCTTTCCGCAACCACCATGCCGGCGCCGAGCGAGGAATAGCGGTTGGCGTGGTCGATGAAGCTCTCCAGCGTGGGATAAGCGTGGTGGATCAGATCGCCGCGAAGGTGGCCTTTGGGCGCGGACATTTTCATATCTTCATGCACCGCGCGCAGCTCAAATTCGGCGGCGCCACGCCGGATCAGGCGCAGCTTGGGATCAGGATAATACCCGCAGCGCTTGATCCATTTCCCGAAATAGAGATTGCGGCGATTCATCATGTACCCGGAAAACTGCGCCGGCGCCTTTACGACTTCCCCGATGCTGGCCGCGAGTTCAGGGCTTACCTCTTCGTCGGCATCCAGTGAGAGAATCCAGTCAGAGCCTGCCTTGGCCAGCGCGGAATTTTTCTGCGCCGCAAATCCTTTCCACGCTTCCACGAAAACCTGCGCGCCGCTCGCCTGCGCGAGCGCTACGGTTGCATCAGTGCTGCCGGAATCCACCACGATCACCTCGTCGGCAATATCTTTCACGCTCTGCAACGTGCGCACGATGTTGGCTTCTTCGTTCAAAGTGATGATGCAGACGGAGAGAGTCATGGGCGGAAGCATATCAGCGGCGTTGTAAAATATGAAACATTCCACACCAGAGCTCATGAACTACAGAGAGCAGCAAGCCTACCTGAGAAGCAGCCGCGTTCGCGGACTCGTCTCAGTCGCCGTATTGATCGTCATAGCGGCCGCCTGTGTGTTCGGCGGCGGCTTGATGCACCCGGCTTCTCTGGCCGTCTTTGCGCTGGTTACGCTCGCGCTGGCCGGCTCCATTTACTACACGCCTGACTACCTGCACCTGACTGTTGTTCCTGACAAGCCGGCCCGCTGGCAGGTGAAGATCCGCTGGCGAATTGTTGCCGCTGTGCTGATTCTGGGACTCGTGCCGGCGACCACGGCATCCGGCCGCTTGCTGGTCCTTGGCGCGGCGATGTGGCTGGGAGTCGCTAATCTCACACTTAAAAAGCTGGCCCCGCCGCGCTACCTTGTCTGGTTATTGTGGGCCTCTGACCTGGCGCTTTTGGCCGTGCTGTTACTGTCTGGCTCGATAAGTTTGCTTTGGGGCTCTTTGTTGCTGGCTGCGGCTGTCCACCTTGCAATGATTACCGGGCAGCGAATCACGCTACCTAGCACCGCGATCCCTGGAACAGCCTTTTTCGTCATTATTGCTGCGGGCGTCTCTGGCTATCCTCTCCAGGTCACACTGCTGTGCATTGCTCTGGTTGCGATCGTCGCCATTCTGACCGCATGGTCGCTCAGCCGTGCTGAGGAGCAGAACGCCGCCAACATCGCTGCCTCGATGAGCGAACTCGTGGAATTCACCGGCTACCCACCGGAACGCATCCGCCAGCTGTGGGCGACCAGCAATCAACAACTGGCGAAAAACTGGGAAGAGGCGGCCATCCCCCCGGACGACCGCGACCGCATGGCGGAGTGGTACCGGCAAAACTCAGAGCTGTATCTGTTCGCGATCTCCGCCTATAACCTCGAATACAAACGCATCAAATCCAATTTGAAAGTCATCCGCTTTGCCCGCGGCTCCTGCCTTGACTACGGCGCCGGCAACGGCGAAATTCTTCTGGAACTCGCCCGGCGCGGACATCCGGTGATGTATTTTGACGTGGAAGGCGTAACCATGAGGTTCGCGCAAAAGCGCGCCCAGCAGCATGGCCTGGCCATGGAGATTGCCCGGAGCAAAGCCGAACTGAAAGCTGCCGCGCAGAAACGCGGCTTCGATACGATCTTTTCTTTTGACGTTCTGGAGCATCTGCCGGACTTGCCTGGAGAACTTGCGTTCCTTTCCTCACTGCTGGCTCCGAACGGCGTATTCGTCTTTGATGTACCCGCCGGGTCCACCAAAGCCCACCCCATGCATCTGAACCACAGCCTCAATGTGCTTGACTTCCTGAGGGCCAAAGGCCTCAAAGACAGGCGGAGCTTTTCCCTGCGGATGCCGTTCCGGAAAGAAGAAAAGTACGTGTTTGAGGCGTGATGACCTTTACTATCGCTCTAATTCGTCGGAGAGCCAGTTGGCCTTTTGGGCCAGGGTAAAGGCGCGTGCCGGATCGTTGTCCTTCGTCGCCTGGCGGCTCTGGTTGATGTAGCTGCGGGCCTGGGCCACCATGGCTTGTTCTTCCTTTGAGAGCTGACGCTTAATGTTGTTGAGGGTATTCTCAGCAGCCTGCAGCAGCTTTTCTGTGCTGCTCTGGTCCCGTTGTGCATCGCTCGGAGAGACAGTGGGCGCGATCGGCGCCGGCGTGGACCGTGGTTCAGGACTGGGCTGCGGTGGAATGTCAGCAGCCTTGACCGCGGGTGAGGGCTTCTTTATTGCGGCATGCTTCCGGTGATGTGGTTTCTTTTGCGCTTTCCGGGTTGAGGTAGTAGCCGTCTCCTTGTTCGGTTGTTGCTCAGACGGCTGTGCGGCAGGTTGGTGCTCCTGCGGCGCGCCTTTTGCCTGAGGCGTGGGCGCAGGTGTGGGCGCGACGATGGGGGGCTGCTCCTGTGGCACCGCGACCGTGACCGGCTTTTTCCGGGCACAACCGGAAAGCATCGCCAGAGCGGAGGCCAGCAGCAGCAGGACCGGGTAACTGCGAAGTGGCGTCATGCTTTACTGACCGAGTCCTCTGGAGCTGCGACAGATTGTTCTGCTGCTGTTGTAGATTCAATCAGAGGAAAGCGCAAGTAGAAAGTTGTTCCTTGACCGGCCATCGAACGGAACTCCAGCGAGCCGTGATGCAATTGCACCACCCGATAGGCCATGGCCAGTCCGATGCCGCTGCCGCCTTTCTTGGTGGTGAAATAGAGGTTAAACACTTTATCGCGAATGTCCTCGGGGATTCCCTGGCCCTCGTCGCGGATGGTCAGCAGGGCATTGTCCCCTTCCCGGCGCATCCCAAGGTGCATTGTTCCTCCGTCAGGCATGGCCTGCACTCCGTTGATCACGATATTCAGCACGGCCTGTTTTACCAGGTCGACATCAATGCGGGTGCGCAGCAGTTCCTGTCCGATGTGGCGTTCCAGATGGACCCGGTTCTGCTCGGCTGCGGGTGAGGCCAGAACCACCACATCGTCCACCAGCTTGCGCAGGTCGATCTCGATCAGGCGCAGTTCGACCGGCCGGGTAAAGTCCACCAGCGTCTGCACCACGCGGTCCAGGCGCTGAATTTCGCTGCCAATCACATCGATATGGCGCCGGGTATCGGGATCGGTCTCCTTCAGCTTCTGGCGCATCACTTCCAGATGCACCACGATGGCGTTGATGGGATTCTTCACTTCATGCGCAACCCCGGAGGTGAGTCGGCCGATTGCCGCCAGCCTGCGGGAAAGCTCAATCTCATCTTCGATGCGATGCACGGACTCGGCGTCACGCAGCGTCAGCAGCGCGCCAATGCGCTCGCCGCGCTCTTCAATAAAATCCAAAGCCACCTGCAGACGGCGTCCATTTTCCGTTTCAATCTCTTCCGCGTTCACAGGCTGGCGCATTTTGAATGCCTCAAGAATGACGCTGCCGAGCGCAGTCCGTTCTGAAAAAATTTCCGTGGGCATGCAGCCCAGCATCTCGCCGCGGGGCTTGCCGATGAACCTCTCCGCAGACGCGCTCACCAGAACGGCCCTGAAATCGCTTGTGAACAACATGAGCCCGTCCTGGAGGTTGGCCATGATCTGGTCGAGGTTCTCCTTCAGGGCGGAAAAAACTTCCTTGACATCACGCACCTGCCGCCCCAGCCGCTCTATCTTGTGCGAGACGACGCCATATTCGTCCAGGCGCCTCACGCCTGTCTCTTTGGGATCGGCCTGCCCGGATGCAAGAAGATCGAGACGCCGGCTGATGGCGGTGAGCGGTCGCAACGCGACGGTCGACACAAACGCGGCAATGAGCAGCGAGAACAGAATTGCGGCTCCGGAAAACATGGCGGCTTTGCGCACGCTGGCCCCGATCTGGTGGCGCAGGAAGATGGTCGGAATGCCTACACGCACTTCTCCGAAGGGAGTCCCATCCTGCCTCGATATGCCCGCTCGGTACTCGTATACGCGGTACGGGCCAAAGATGATCTTGATCTGCTTCCAGACACCCGCATTGACCAGATCAGAGAAGGCTTCGCGCCGCTCAATGATTTTCCCGATGAAGGACTGGTCCGAGTGCGCAAGCACCTGCCCATCGGTATCCGTGATGGCGATATCAGAAATGAACGTGCTCGTTCCGATCCAGGACTCAAGCAGCGAGTTGACCGCCGAGT
>JBLMYN010000541.1:0-2977 GCA_050258305.1 Actinomycetota bacterium | reverse complement strand
TGGCTGCGTTGTGGGCACCGCGTCGATACATAAAGTGGTTTGCAAATTGCGCTCCTTTCTGATGAGTTCACAATCGCCTCACCACATCACCATGATGCGAGCAGGCGCCTCTCCGGTGTTGCGAAAACGAGTAATTTCCATCGCACACTGGGCCCTTGTTCCAGCCGGCATCCGACCTTGCTCTGCGTTGGACGGTTCAGACACCGCCATCAGAGTTCCGGTGTAATTGGAGGCGCAGGCTGCGCGCGTCCCGATATGGGCTGCTGGTGTCGGAGAGGCCTTTGGCGCTGCCTACGGCAACGCGGGGAGAGTGAGAAAAAGCGCAAACACTACTCCGAGAAGACGTTTCACTTCAATTTCCTCCAAAAAGCTGAGATACATGGTGGGTTAAAGGTGCGAACGGAAGTGTGCCGCGATGGTGAAGTCATCTCCAGAAGTCTGTGGGCGGGTCAGCGCGCAGGGGGGACCATCATCGCATCAGGGACTGAACAACTATGCTTGGCTTTGTCCACTCGAACGGAACGTACGTTTCACGCCGCCAGCGATACGGAAGGTCAACGACCAATCCTGGGTGGGGGGCCAGCGCGGCCATGGAAAGCATGTCGTGCAGCACCGTTCTTTGCTGGGCAACATTGCCGGGCTCACCCAGCGCATGGCCGAACGGCCAATGCAAGTACAAGAAACGCGGCGCATGAGCTGCGGCAGCAACTTCCCGTACAAGCGCCAACCCCACAGTAGTAACGCCTCGGGCTTCGATTTCCCTTGCCAGCAGTCCCACGGACCGCGTGCATATCGGTCAAGCAGGCACGAGCAGAACCAAATCGACTCCTGCTTCTCTGATTCGTTGCGCCACTTCTTTCATCGCCGGCAGGAGGCGTTTTGCGCTACCCATCAAACCAAAGCCATAATGGTCGTCGGCCAATCGCCCGATCACCTTCTCGTTCTCAAGCTCGCGGAGGCGCTCAAGCGGAAACACCAGGTTGATGTCCTTGAGAGCGTCCGTCCGATCGTAAGCCTGGTGCGAAATGGCGAGTTCAGCGGCTGAAGCAGTCTTAGGGATGACGCGAAACGTGGGATCACCGTTCAGATTGAAGGGACGATCTCGCCGGAGATGGATGCCACCCGTCGAAATCAAGGCCACAGTACACTCCGCGATTGGTTTACGCAGGGGAGCCCAGGGTGTCGGTCCGTTTATGAGCTTTTTCAGCTGCGGCAACGCTATTACCCTGCTGATCCAGCCGCCGAACCCGGTGCCAACAGGAACCGCGCCGAAGAGGAGTGCACTGTTTCGAAGTCGCTCGTCGATGAATTCCTGGAGCCTGCTCCTGCGTTCTCCAAAGTTCTCCTTCGTGTTTCTCTTCCCAATACTCGAATTTGTAGAACTAGACATTCTGAAACTCCTATTGTTGCCAGCCGCCGCCTAGAGCGCGGTAGAGCTGTACCACGGAGACGAGTTCGTCCCTCTTTATCTGTGCAAGCAGCAGTTCGGCATTGAAGAGATCGCGGTCTGCGTCGAGCGCGCTCAGGAGCGTATCCACACCGCCTTGATATTTACGGTAAGACAAGCGTGACCGGTCCTGAAGCGTTACGACCAGTGCTTGCTGATCCTCGTCGAGCTCGCGCACTCTCTGATACTGAATCAGAGCGTCTGATACTTCCCGAAACGCGGTCTGGATCGAACGCTGGTATTGCACCAGCGCAATCTGCTGCTGCGCTCTTGCCAGGCGGACATTGGATTTGAGCCGGCCGGCAGTAAAAACCGGTTGGGTTACTTGTGGCGTAAATTGCCACACCTTTGCCGGACCGATAAAAAGACTGGACAGCTGGTTGCTCTGAAAACCAAACAAACCTGTCAGGCTAATCTCAGGAAAATACGCTGCTCTGGCGACCCCGATGGTGGCGTTGGCAGCCACAAGGTTTTCCTCCGCGGCGCCAATATCAGGACGGCGCTCCAGCAGAGATGATGGCAGACCTGCGGGAACAGCCGATGGCAGCTCCTGTTGCGTTAGCGTCCGATTGCGTGTGATTGGACCTGGGTACGCGCCTGTGAGGAGACTGATCTGGTTCTCCGTCTGCTCGATTCGTCGTTCTGCGTCTGGGATAGTCTCTGCGGCCACTTGAACCAGTTGTTCCGCCTGCCGCACATCGAGAAGCGTTGCCAGCCCCCTGCTCTGGCGGATGCGGATGAGGCGCAGGGAATCCTGCCGGGTGGCCAGCGCGCGTTTGGCAATGTCAAGCTCAAGATCCAGTTCAAGAAGATTGAAGTAGGCTGTCGCAACGTCGCTGACCAGCGTCATCACGACCGTTCGGCGGTTCTCTTCCGTGGCGAGCAGGTCTGCGCGCGATGCTTCCGTAGCGCGGCGCAGACGGCCCCACACATCTACCTCATACGAGAGAAGGCCGGCTGAGACGGTGCCGAAAGTGCGGTTCTGCTCAAACCCAACTGGAAGGGGAAAGGAACCGTTTCTGGCTGTGCGTTGCGTAGTGACGTTGGCGCTCGCCGCGATCGTTGGGAACTGGTTGGAACGAGTTATGCCCAGAGCAGCTTGCGCCGCTTCGACTCTGGCAGCCGCTTCACGAACATCGTAGTTATTCTCCAGGGCCGTACGAATCAAACCCTGGAGCTGCTCGTCTTTGAAGATTTCGAACCATTTTTGATCCGCCAGTGACGTCGCAGAAGCCGGCAGGATCGCGGCGCGGAATTGCGGCGGTGTTGTCGTTACGGGCCGGCGGTAATTTGGTCCCACAGTGCAGCCGCTCAAAAAGCCGACGATTGCAGCAAGCCTGAGAAGTCGTCTCGTGATCATCGCGACATCTCCTGGACTGACGACTGATAGACTGGCACCGGGGAAACCGGGAACGGTTCGCGTTCGCTTTCCACCTGGGGTAATTCAACCGTTTCACTCGCCGTGTGCGTGCGAGCGAGCAAGACGTAAATGGACGGGACCACGAAAAGGGTGAACGCCGAGCCGATAAT
>JBLMYN010000540.1:0-2772 GCA_050258305.1 Actinomycetota bacterium | reverse complement strand
GATTCCGCCAAAGAGAAGATGTATGCCACGCGGCTCAAGCGCACCACGCCTTTCGTGGACAAGACTGTCTATGTGAGCTGGAACGCGCTGGGAGTATCAGCCTATCTCCGGGCTGCACAAGTCATTGGGCTGGATGATGCCCGCAAATTTGCGCTGCGCACACTCGACCGCATTCTGGCGCAGGGCTGGAAGGCTGACTCCGGCCTGCAGCACGTGATTGCCTATTCAGATCCGCAGGCAGGCAGGCGCTCTGTGCCGGGCGTGCTTGAAGACTACGCTTTCACTGTGATCGCCTGCCTTGACGCCTACGAAGCCAGCGCCGACCTCAGCTATTACCGCTTTGCCGCCCAGATTGCTGATGCCATGATCGCGCGCTTTCATGACGAGGAGGCGGGAGCGTTCTTCGACATCGCCCGCGGGCCGAACGTCGGCGATGGAATGGCGCTGGGGGCGCTGGCGGCGCGTCGCAAGCCTTTTCAGGATTCACCCACTCCCGCGGGCAATCCTGCGGGTGCCATTGCCTTGCTGCGTCTGCACGCCTACAGCAACAACAGGAAATACCGCGATATCGCGGAACACACGCTGGCAGCCTTTGCCGGCATCGCCGAACACTACGGGTTGTTTGCATCCACCTATGGGCTGTCGCTCGATATGTATCTGCGTCCACACACGCAGGTGGTGATTGCCGGCAGCGGTGAACAGGCGGAAAAGCTCGCAGCCGCTGCCCTGCGGCCGTTCTCGTTCAACAAGTCCGTGCTGCATCTTCCCCAGGGCGAAATCGTCCCCCAGATGCTGCCACCCGCATTCGCAGAGACCATCCCCAACATCCCCGGAGTCAGGGAGGGGAAAGCTGTGGCTGTACTGTGCAGCAACTTTAGCTGCAAGCCTCCGATTTCGGACCCCGAAGAGTTGCTTGCTGAAATCTCAAACGGCTCCGGTTCCGGAATTCCCAGCGAAGCTGCCTCTTGAAATCACAGGTGCGAACTGATTTTTTTACGTTCACTCCACGCGCAATAACGATAAAAAAGGGCCGGCAAAATGCCGGCCCTTGGTGTTGAACCGTGAAAGGGTTAGAAGCTAAACCGGGCGCCAAACTCACCCTGGAACGAACGCGGCAAGTAGGTGCTGGTCGGGTTGATGAAACCGATCGCTTTCCGGAACGTTGTGGGATCGTTGGATGACGTTCCGAAGTCGTTGCCGTAGTTGGCGTGGTTGGTCAGGTTGAAGGCCTGGAAGAACACCTGCAGGTTGCGCGTTTCACCCAGCTTGAGGTTCTTTGCCACGCGGGCATCCAGGTTGAAGAATGGATTGCCCCGCAGCGAGTTGTAGGGAACAACCTGGCAGTTGCCCGAGTAGTAGCACTGCACCGCGCCCAGCTTGTTGCCGGTGAACGCGGTGAAGTTGGTGGGCTGCCCGTTGGGAACGACCAGCGCTGCCGTGGAACTGCCACCACCCAGGTTGAGCTGGTTGGTGCCGGCATCGGCGAGATAGGGCCGTGCCGAGCCCGCCTGCATGATGGGTGAGACTTCCAGTCCCCAGGGCAGGTGCCCGGTGGCAGCCACCGTGAGGTGGTGGCGCTCGTCATTGAAAGCAGGCCCAAATTCATTGGGAGCGAGCGGGTTCTGGGGGTCACGGGGATAGTACCGGAACGAACCGCCATCCTGGCTGTAACCCACGGAACGCGACAGCGTGTAGTTGGTCATCAGGTCCACTTTGTGGAAGTTCCGCTGGCGGTAGCTGATGTTCAGGCCATCGTAGCGCGAGCGGCCGATTGACTGTTCGTCGCGCAGGCTGCCCAGCACCGGGACTCCCGCCGCGGCAAATGCGGCATCCAATGGACGGAAGAATCCACCCGGCAACCCCGTTCTGCTCAGCGTAGTGATGTTATTGGGATCCACCGGAATGTTGGGATCGAGGTTGATGGTCTTGTTTTCATGCAAGCCGAGCACGTGCACGTATTCGACTTCGAACACAGACTTTGAATTGATTGCCCAGGTGTAACCGCCGTTGAATTCCTCGGTCACCGGGGTGCGATAGTTCGGGTCCATCAGGCGCCCGATGGAGCCGGGCGTCAGGTCATGCGATGGCGCCGGGATCGTCGGCAAGGGATCCACGCCGAACCGCCACTGGTCCAGTTGGATGCCCGTGCCGGGTACGGTATCCGTGCCGCTGATGCTGAAGGCGGTCTGGAAGATCGTATCGTTGGCCTGTTGCTCCATAAACAGCGGGATGTTCTGGAATGTGTTGTCGAAATACATGCCGAAGCCGGCGCGGACGATGTGGGTGCCATTTCCGGTCAGATCATAAGCCAGTCCGATGCGCGGGCTGAAGCCCTTGCTGTAGTCGTTAGCCTGCTTGGCCACAAGCGAAGCGGCCAGCGGGCTGAATGGCGCCGCTGCCTGAAGTTCCTGGAAGGTGCGACTGTCGGCAATCTTCGAGCCGCCGACAAAGTCAAAATCCTTGTCCCAGCGGAGTCCGAGATTGACGGTCAGGCGCGGGCTGAATTTCCACTCATCCTGGAAGTACAACGCAAGCTGCTTTGCGTCCTTGATCAGGAAGGTCGGGTCACCAACGGCGATGCTCATGCCGCCGCCCGTGTTATTGCCGGATATGAGGCCTGGCGTTGCAAATCCCTGTGGGAATGCCGTTGGGCCGCATCCGGGCGTTGTCGCATAAGGTCCAACACCCAGAATGCAGCTTGGGTTCGTGCCGAAGTCGATCTACAGCGTCGGATTGAACTCGAAGAAGCCGCACATCAGCGGTGTCCAGATG
>JBLMYN010000539.1:0-6115 GCA_050258305.1 Actinomycetota bacterium | reverse complement strand
CCGGCGCCGGCTTGCGCCCTGAGGTTCGTTTTAACATCTTTTCATTTCCACAGTTCTAAGGTAAAAAAGTCCTGATTGATCACACCGAAGCGGTTGACAAAGGCGTAGGATTTTCTCAGGTCAGCAATTGAAGTAAACCAAAGGCCAGAAAAGATAGCGCAGGCTAGAGTATCAGCCTCGCTGAAATGAAAGATTTTTCAGCCCGAGCCGGTCATTCATCGGGTCCCTTCGATCTCTAGCACTGCCTCCATCCGTGGACGTACAGCTCCCGTGTCCAGCCAACACTTACCGGCGCTGGTCCGGCAGTTGTCCTAAACAAAGAGAACCACAAGGAGATTCCTATGAATAGCTCTGACCCCACCGTCATGGAGCAGGCGGGGAGCACTGCCGCGCAAGAGCTCACCGTAGAAGATATCGTCCAACTGCAGACGCTTGAACAGACTGTGTCTCAGGAACCCACAACCATGACTGAAGAAGTTGAAGGCGCCACCACTCTGGCCGCGCTTCCAATAGCCAAACCGGGTCCGATTTTTCCTCCTAAATTTCCGTTCCGCAACGTGAGCGGCCGCTACCGCAGCGGGGGCTTCGGATTCCAACTGGAGCTGAGAGTTGACGTCGATGGCATTCGTCCGCTGCGCCGTGTGAGCGGAGACTTCTTCCAGGTGCTCGGCACCACGACGACGTACTTCGGTTCATTTATCGTCAACTCTCCCATTATCAAGGCTGTCCCCGGTGCAGTGGTGATTGAGGGGCTCGGCTCCTACACCTGGTCGGCGGGAGCTCCGAAAATCCGCGTCACCATTCCCCGCAGATTCATCTTCCAGCCCCCGGCTCCCGCGAACGTGCAATTCTTTACCCTGGCCAACCAGCCCGGCGCAAGTTATCTCTGCCAGTTTGTGTCGGCGTTCTTCCGCACCGTGCAGATCGAAACTGACAGCGCTTCCGATGCCAAGCCGCCGCTGTTCCAGCAGTACAACACCGGCGCGCTGCCATCGGGCGGACCTGCTCGCACTCTTTCGGTGGTGAATGCCTATGCTGAGGCGGGAATCGAGATGCAGCCCGTTCCTCCCGGACCGGTGATTGACGTGAGCGGAGCGGGGCCGAACCAGGCCTGGAGCGATACGGAGCTGGAAGCAGCCATGGCGGGCCACTTCTCTCTCTTCCGCAACGAGCCGCAGTGGAAGGTATGGGAATTTGCCGCACAGAAACACGAACTCGGACCCGGCCTGCTGGGCATCATGTTTGATTATGAGGACGAGTGGCAGCGCCAGGGATGCGCCGTCTTTTACGAGGGTCTGCAGGGCTCAACCAACGACAAGCTGCGCCTCCAGCTCTACACCTATGTTCATGAGCTGGGACACTGCTTCAACCTGATGCACTCCTGGCAGAAGTCTCTGGCCTCTCCGCCGCAGGCGAACCGGCCGTCTTCCTTCTCCTGGATGAATTACCCATGGTTGTTCCCCGCGGGCGTCAACGCGTTCTGGTCAGGATTCCCCTTCCAGTTTGACGATCCCGAGCTGATCCACATCCGGCACGGGTTCCGAAATGACGTGATCATGGGAGGCAGGAATTTTGCCACCGGGGCCGCACTGGAGAAACCCGAAACGTTCAACCGGCCGGTACAGGAGAATCCCGGACTCCAGCTTGAGCTTTCGGTCACCAAGAAGAACAAGAGATTCATGTTCGGTGAGCCCATCACCGTCAACGTGAAGCTGATGGCCACCGACGTCAACGGGAAGATGGTTCATCCGTACCTGCATCCCAGCGCCGGCTTGCTGCAGATCGGCATCTGCGATCCCGCAGGCACCGTGAAATCGTACCGCCCGCTGATCGAGCACTGCGTCTCCGGCGAGCAGGTTGCGTTGGATGGCGTCAGCCCGCTTGAGACCAGCGTCTATTGCGGATTCGGCAAAGACGGCTTCTATTTTGACCGCACCGGCTTCTATCAGGTGCGAGCTATCTACACCACCCTGGATGGTTCCAAGGTGTTTTCCAATATTCTCCACCTGCGCGTCGCCCATCCGGTGACCGAGGAGGATGAGGACGTTGCTTCGCTCTTCTTCGGCACTGAGCAGGGCACGCTGCTTTACCTGCTGGGCTCGGATGCTCCACACCTGCAGAAGGGCAATGATGCCTTTGACGAGGTGCTGGAGAAGTACGCGGCGCATCCTCTGGCCGAGTACGTGCGGCTCGTGCATGGAGTCAACGATGCTCGCAACTTCAAAGTCCTTCCTCCGGGCGAGATGAAAGTTCATCTCCGCAAAGCGCGGCATGAGAACAGCATCAAACTGCTCTCCGGCATCGCTGATAACGCGGAGAAGGGCAGGTCCCCGATTGATCCGCTCACCATCCGCGATAACGTCCTGACCACGCTGATCGATGTGCAGCGCGATTTTGGCGATACCGCGGCGGCGGCGAAGACCGAAGAGAAGATCAAGGTCAGAAGGAAAGCGGCAGCAAAGGCCGCGTAATTCCCATCCGGGGCGGGCGCTAAATGCCCGCTCCGGACTATCATCAATGCTGGGAATAGACGAAAGGACAGAGATGCCGAAAATCAAAGTAGGGTTCCGCGATGGGTTCAAGGGCGACAACGCCATCATTACGGTCGATGGGAAGCTGGTTTCACGTATCTCCGAGCTGACCAGCAACCCGGTGATTTCCTTTGCCAGGGACGTGGAGCTTGATCTGCCGAAAATGCCCGCGGATGTGGGAGTTGAAGTGCCCTCACGGCATGTCTCCGCTTCCGTGAAGGTCGATTCCGGTACCGCTTATCTGGCTGTCTTTCTCCAGGGGGCACAATTAAGCCTGCGCCCGCTGCCGCAGGACCTTCCGATGATGTAGCTGAGAGCGCGTCTTTTCTGCATGCACTCGGCCTTCATTTGAAGGTGCGTGGCGTCCGAATCGGAGGCACGCGGTTATGCCGGGACGGCCAGTTCTGTCGCCTTCTTCTTCAGCGTAACCATGTCGAGCTTTCCGGTCCCAAGATAGGGCAGATTTTCTACGGAGAAGAACGCGTCTTTGCGCGGCTTCCAGAGCGCAGGCAGGTCAGCCTCTCCCAGCCTGGCCAGGACCGGCGCAAGCTGCTCATCCGTGAGCGTATGCAGGACAACGAGCCGCTCACCTCTGCGCTCATCCGGGACAGCGGAGACCACGAAGACATGTTCGGGCGCGGCCGCGCCTTCACTGTCATACAGGAGTTCGTGGAGTTTTTCTTCTACCTTGATGTGCGGCACCATCTCGCCGCCAATCTTGCTGAACCGGCTGAGGCGGTCCGTGATCGTGAGGAATCCGTCCTCTTCCACGCTGGCGATATCGCCGGTAATGTACCAGCCGTCTTTCAATGCAGCTGCGGTCTTATCGCGACGGCCCAGATAACCCTGCATCACGTTCGGGCCTTTCACCATCAGCATACCGGGCGTGTTGGGCGGGAGGGGCAGCATGGTTTGCGGGTCCACGATGCGGACGCTCACCCCGGGCAGGGGATGACCGATGGTTCCGCGCCGCGCGCCCACCTGGCGAAACCCCGGAGCGCGGAAGTCGCGCACGTTGACCGAAACTACGGGCGAGCACTCGGTACAGCCGTAGCCCTCAAACGGTTTGACGCCGAAACGGTCCTCAAAGCTGTGGGCCAGGCGGTCCGGCATTTTCTCCGCGCCCACCAGCACCACGCGCAGGCTGCGGAAGTCTTCCGGCGTGCAGCGCCGCATGTAAGCCTGCAGGAACGTTGGCGTGGCGATGAGGAAGGTGACGCGGTATTTGCTGACCAGTTCGCCGATGATCTGCGCGTCGAGCGGGTTGGGATGATAAACGATGCCGATGGAGTGCGCCGCTGAGAGCCACAGGCACACCGTGAATCCGAAGGAATGGAAGAACGGCAGAATGCCCAGCAGTTTGTCACCCGCGCCGAGATCGAACACCTGGGTCATCTGCCGTATGTTAGAGATGACGTTGTGGTGCGAGAGCATCACGCCCTTGGGCTCGCCTGTGCTGCCGCTCGAAAAAATCACTGTGGCAAGGTCGTCCGTGGTGCGATTGCGGGCTCCAAGTGCGCGCTTGAGCAGCGCAAGAGGCAGTAGCCAGGCAAACACGAGCGCGGCTATTTTTTCCGTCGCTTTCGGCGCAGGCGAGCCCAGCAGATCTTCCAGCAACAGCAGAGGACACGGAACCTCAATCCTCTGGATCTTCTCGAGGAATGCTCGGGAGGTAATGACAGTCTTGATGTTGCATTGCTCCACCGCCGCCGTGATCAGCTCATTGCTGGCCGTGTAATTCAGGTTGACCGGAATGAGGCCGAGCATAGTGGCTGCATAGTTGGTGAGCGCCCCTCCCATCGACGGAGGCAACAGGATGCCCACCATATCCTGATCGCGCCAGACCTTCCGCAGCCGGCGGGCAACGAAGATGGTCTTCATCAGCAGATTGCCGAAAGACATCTTCGGAATGCGTGCATCGCCGCCGTAGAAACGCCAGGGATACCGCCGGCAACTGTGAACAAAAGCGCGGTCAAGGGTGCGGCGGGGATGCCGGTCGGCGGCGAACGCCTCACTGCCCAGCTCCTGCACGGCGCGGCGAACATCGGAGACTGAAATGCTCGCGGGCAGCGGCCTGCCGAAACTGACAGTGACCGGATAGGGAATGTGGCGCGGCAGCTTCCACAGGAAACGTCCGCGCTCGTAGCTGAAGATGCTGCCCCACACACCGTGCAGGTTCACCGGAACGATGGGCGCATCGATATTTTTCATGATGCGTTCCACACCGCGGCGGAACGGCAGCATCTGGCCATTGCGGCTGATCTGACCTTCGGCAAACACGCAGACCAGTTCGCCGTTGCGGATGGCCTGGCTCGCCAGTTGCAGCGAACGGATCTTATCGCGCGGGCGCAAATCAGGCGAGATGGAGATGGCCTGCATCAGCGCGGCAAAAGGCCGGATCAGCGGGTGGTCATAAATATCCTTAAATATAAGGAAGCGAATGGGGCGGTTGGCCGCTGCGCTGATCAGCACCACGTCTACAAAGCTCATGTGGTTGGCCACCAGCAGAGCGCCGCCCTTTGGCGGAATATTCTCCGCGCCCATGACCTTGATGCCGTAAATCAACCGGCTCAGGATCCAGAGGACAAGGTGCAGGCACCAGTTGGGCAGGCCGATGACCACACGCGTCAGCAGCGGATGCCGCGCCGCGGGAGTCTCACGCAGTGTGCCGGTGGTGGACATGGAGGCCTTTTAGTGCGGCGATATGATGGCACTACCTGAGAGTATTGTAAATGGCTGTATTTTTGCGGCGGTGGCGCGCGTCACCGGGGTGTGTGACCGGGTACAGGCTGGTCAAATTGCTGACGCTTATTCCGGACGAGCCCGCGGGGGGCGACTTACCCGTGGGTCTCTGGAAGGAATCGCGACCATGCCCCCAGGCGAACCTAGACCGTCATCAGCTCTTTTTCCTTGGCGCCGGCCATCTCTTCCATTTTTTTGATTTCCGCGTCGGTCAGCTTCTGGACTTCGTCGAGGGCTTTCTTCTCATCGTCCTCGGTGATTTTTTTGTCCTTCATGGCCTTTTTGATGGCGTCATTGCCATCACGGCGGACATTGCGGATGGCGGTGCGGTGGTCCTCAAGGATTTTATGCAGGTGCTTCACCATCTCGCGGCGGCGCTCTTCTGTCAGCGGGGGGACAGGGATGCGGATCATCTTGCCGTCGTTCTGCGGATTCAGGCCAAGCCCGGCGGAGCGGATTGCCTTCTCGATATCGTTCATGATGCCGGGATCGAAAGGCTGCACGGTGAGCAACTGCGCGTCTGAGGCGTGCACCTGGGCAAGCTGGTTCAGCGGCATCTCGGAGCCGTAAGCCGCCACGCGCACGGGATCGAGCATGTTGACCGTGGCGCGTCCGGTCCGGGCCGCCGCCAGGTTGGTGCGGAAGTCTTCCACCGCTTTATCCATGCGGGTCTTGAGCTGGGCGTAAACGTCCTTCAGAGCCGGGATGGTCGCGATTGCGGGTTGGGCCATAGGAAAGCCTCTGTGCCTGATTTTCTAGAGTCGCAAAACGTTTGATTATAGCGTGTAGGCGGTGATGCTGCGCAAATGCGACGCTGGACCATGCGCTGCCCGGCAAGTTCA
>JBLMYN010000538.1:0-2992 GCA_050258305.1 Actinomycetota bacterium | reverse complement strand
CTCCTGTTCCGCGACGCGGCCGACCTCGCGAGCAAGATCGAACTGATTGAAAACGATCCTGCTCTTGCCGAACAATACCGCCGGAATGCGCCGGAACGCGTGCGCAACGTGTACAACTGGGAGCGGATCACCGCTCAGTACGAAGAACTTTTCTATCTGCTGGCCAATGGGGAGGACGCCACGCAAAAGCACTCCAGTGTTCGCGAAGCAGACCGGGAACCAGTAGTGGCAACCTTGTGAAGCACGGTTCGCGCAGTTCCACTCTGGCCCTCACGCCCAGTCTCAAGATATATTGAAGCGAAGGTCAGCGCGCACAGGAAAGGAAACACCGTCTTCATGCCCTTCAGCATTGAGTCTGTCCATTTGAACGACGTAGTAGTAGTGGTGCCCCAGGTCAACGGAGACGCGCGCGGCTTTTTCATGGAGACGTTCCGCGCCGACCAGTTTCGCGACCTCGGGCTGCCCACGGAGTTCGTGCAGGACAATCATTCGCGGTCGGCCAAGGGTGTGTTGCGCGGTCTTCACTTTCAATGGGACCCGCCCATGGGCAAGCTGATGCGCGTGACGCAGGGTTCGGCGTTCCTGGTGGCGGTGGATATTCGCAAGGGCTCGCCCACCCTGGGGCAGTGGTTCGGCATGGAAGTCTCGGCTGAGAACAAGAAGCAGATATGGGCGCCCTATGGCTTTGCCCGCGGTTTTTGTGCTCTCACTGACGGCTGTGAGGTGCAGTACAAGACCACCGGGATTTACAACCCGAAGGCGGAGGGGGGAATCTATTTTGCTGATCCGGCCATCGGGGTTCGCTGGCCGATCGATCCATCCATGGCAACCACTTCAGACCGTGACAAACGTGCACCGACTCTTGCTCAGTGGCTCGAATCGCCCCTTTCGGATAACATCCCTTACATTGCAGCTCTGTCGCGGCAGGAGGCTTGATGCGAATTCTCATTGCAGGCGGCGCCGGGTATATAGGGTCGGCGCTGATCCCGAAATTACTTGAGCGCGGTTACGACATTGACGTTGTCGATCTATTCTGGTTCGGGAACCAGCTACCTCCTGAAGTGGGCATCGTCAATCGTGACATATTCGACCTGCAGATCAACGACCTGAAAGATTATGACCAGGTGCTGTTCCTGGCGGGGCTCTCCAACGACCCCATGGCGGAGTATTCGCCCAGCAAGAACTTCGTCTTCAATGCAGCGGCCCCGGCCTACCTGTGCTACATCGCCCGGCAGGCCAAAGTGCGGCGCTATATCTATGCCAGCTCCTGTTCTGTGTACGGCTACACGGAGAATGAACTGTTCGATGAAGAGCGGCCGGTGAGCTCGCATTATCCGTATGGCATTTCCAAGCTGCAGGGTGAACGCGCCGTCATGCAGCTTCAGGACGAAAACTTCTCCGTGATCGCGCTGCGCAAAGGGACCGTGTGCGGCTACAGCCCGCGCATGCGCTTTGACCTGATCATCAACACCATGTTCAAGACGGCCATGAAAGACCGGCTGATCACCGTCAACAATCCCGCCATCTGGCGGCCTATTCTCAGCATTGAAGACGCCTGCATGGCGTACATCCGCGCAATAGAAGCCAACGAGTCCATTTCCGGCATCTTCAATGTCGCTTCCGGGAACCATACAGTCGGAGAGATCGCAGATCTGGTGCAGGCCACGCTGCAGCATGAACTGAACATCAGAACGGCTCTCGACATCAAGCACATTCGAGACATCAGGAATTACAAGGTTTCCATCGAGCGGGCCAAGAACGTCTTGAGCTTCCATCCCCATCACAGCGTGCGGACGATTGTTACCAACCTGATCGCCAACATGGCGAAGTGCGGCGACTGGGACAACCCAAGGTATTACAACATCCACGTCTTCCGGCAACTCGAGGCGAAGGCGGCGGCCTCCGGCGCCGCGACGGCATTGGCAGGTGAAGCGCAATGAGAGTGGCGGTTCTGGGAGGCAACGGCCAACTGGGTGAAGACGTGGCCGCCGCTTTCAGAGAGGAAGGCGACCAGGTCACCGCGCTGACGCATCAGGACGTGGAAATCGCGTCCAGAGAATCAGTTCTTGAATGTCTGGAAAATCTGCGCCCCGAGATCGTGATCAATACGGCGGCATTTCACCACGTTGAAAAATGTGAGGCCGATCCTGCCCAGGCATTCGCGGCCAACGCCGTGGGTGCTCGCAACGTGGCGCAGGCCACCAGTTCCATTGGAGCCACTCTGCTGCACATCAGTACGGACTATGTTTTCGATGGACTGAAGAATTCTCCCTACACAGAGCAGGACTCTCCCATGCCTCTGAGCGTGTATGGAAACAGCAAGCTGGCAGGCGAGTACTTTGTCCGCGCGGAGAATCCACGGCATTTCGTGGTACGGGTTTCCGGGATTTACGGCTCTCACCCCTGCCGGGCCAAGGGCAATCTGAATTTTGTTGAACTGATGTTGAAACTCTCGCGCGAACGGGATGAGTTGAGGGTGGTCAACGACGAATTTGTCACTCCCACGCCCACGGCGGAAGTCGCGCAGCAGCTTGTGGTTTTGAGCCGCACCTCCGATTACGGGCTCTACCATGCCACATCAGAAGGCGGCTGCTCCTGGTATGACTTTGCCAAGGCCATCTTCGAACTCTCCAGCGTGAAGGTAAAGCTGGAGCCTGCGCGTCCCGGGGAATTTCCCGCCAAGGTTGCGCGGCCGAAATATTCCGTGCTGGAGAATGCGGCGCTGAAACGCAGTTCGCGGAACGTGTTCCAGCACTGGAAGAAGGGCCTGGAGCAATATCTGCTTCGCGACCGGCAACCGGCTGCAAGCCACGCCTGAAGTCGCCGCTACGCCAACGACCCGTATACATCCAGAATTGTTCCGGCAAACTCTGTTGTGCTGAAAGCGGCACTGCGCCGCAACCCGCGGTCAATGAGTTGCCGGCGTAGTCCTTCATCTTCCAGAACCTGAGTCATCGCGTGGGCGATGGAATCAACGCTCTTGGGATCAACC
>JBLMYN010000537.1:0-4999 GCA_050258305.1 Actinomycetota bacterium | reverse complement strand
GCTCGCGCTTTGTTGTGCACCCCCGCGCGCGCCCGCTGCAGGTCCGCCTTTGCGACTCCGGATACGGCGCTGTTCTTGACCGCCAGTTCAATCGCGGCACGGAACGGCAACGGCTGGTCAGAATCCTGGGCCGCTTTCGTCAGGGGTGCACAACAAAGCGCGAGCAGAAGGGAAGCAAGGGCTTGGATTCTCATTTCTCACCTGTAATCAAGAAATCAAAATGAGGAGCGGAAAAGCCGGATTTTACCGGGAAACACGAGCCAGCGCATCCCGCGCAGGGCGGTATTCCGAGGCCAGAGCAAGCGCAGCCCGGTACTCGGCGGCTGCAGCCTGGCGCTTGCCTTGCTTTTCCAGAAGTTGGCCGAGCATGTAATGGGCGCGAAAAACAGGGCCATCTTCTTCCCAGATATTGCCTTCAATGTATTTCCTCAGCATCAGGATGGCGTTGGGGAAGTCCCGGCCGGTGCGCAGAAAGAGATATGCCCCGTCGTATTCAGGAATAGCGCCGTGACGCGGCGCAATCAGGGCCCGATATACCGCCAACTGCATGTCCTGCAAACGGCCTGCGCGCCTGTAAAAGTACGCAAGCTCAATCCAGTACCTGGCGCTGTTATCGCTGTCCGCCAAAGCCTTCTTGTACTGCTGCTCTGCGGCCGGTTTTCCCTGCTGTTCCAGAACTCGCGCATAAATGTAGTCCGCGAGCGCCGCATCGTGGGGCGCTACCGCGGCTGCCTGGCTGCGGGCCTTCTTTTTGTCGCCGCCAAGGAAGCCGGGAGCGTCAATGTAATACTCTGAGAGATCAGCCCGCGCGGCGAGATTGTTGCCGTCAAGGGCTACTGCACGCTCAAATTCTGTGCGCACGCGCCGCGCCAGCGTCCACGCCGTAAAAGGGTTGGAGTTTTCCGCTTTGCGCCCGGCGGAGCGCCCCAGCCATAAATGATAATCGCTGTTCTCGGGAGCGAGTTCTACTGACTTTTCCGCCATCTGCATGGCGTTGTCCCAGAGCTCCAGTTGAAAGTAAAGCCGGCAGAGCAAATTGTACGCTTCGGCGTCATTGGGGCTGTGCTGCAATGCGGCGTCGAGTACCCGCTGCGCCTCGTCCGCCTGGCCCGTGCGAAGCAGGATCTGGGGATTCACATCGGCGCCGAAGCCGGCGCTGGCAAGAAAAAGGAACAGGGGAAAAACAGCGCGGAAAATCCTCAACGTGCAACCACCTTTACTTCCATACCGCTGCGCAAGGGAGATCCATTCACGGCCCCGAGGGCGATCTGCTCACCATCGGAAAGTCCCTGAGTGATCTGGACGTGGGTCAGGCTGGAGATACCGATCTGCACTTCCTGCGCCTGCAGTTTGTTATCAACAATCTTGTACACATATCGCTTGCCATCCAAATCATGAACTGCTTCGCGTGCAACGGTAAGAACCTTGTCGCGTTGCGCGGTAACGATATTGACGTTTACGTTCACGTCCGGCAGGAGCTTGTGGTCAGAATTGTCGATATCCGTGATTGTCTCTCCCACGGTGCGTGTCCCCACGGTGGTGACCGAAGCAGGCAGCCGCGTAACCGTTCCAGACCAGATGCGCCCGGGGATAGCGTCCCATGTGAGATCCACTTTCTCGCCGAGCGCAAGCCGTCCGATTTCCGGCTCATCGACGAATGCGTGTACCTGGACCTTAGTAAGATTGGCCATCTGCAAGAGCACTTCACCGCCATTAACGTAAGCGCTGGCCCTGACCGGCACCTGATACACCGTACCGGCGAACGGGGCACGCACGTTTAGATTGTTCAGCAGATCCCGGGCAGCGCTGTAGGCAGCGCGGGCCTGCGTGAGGTTCGCCTCAACCTTCGCCATCTCAGGGGACGAGGAGCCCTTTAGCCGCGATTGCAGAAGCTGAACGTCAGCATTGGCCCTGGTCAACCGGCTTCGAGCAGCCTCAACCTCAGCCGGCGCCGCCGCTCCATTTTTCTCCAGCCGTTCCACCGCAGCCAGGCTCCGCTGTGCATCATCGCGTTCGGCCTCGGCTTTTTGCAGGTCGGCGCGGGTGGTCAGGACTTCCTGATGAGTGCCGCCGGACTGCGCCGCCTGCAGGTCCGCCTCCGCTGCGCGGACCTGGGACAGTGCCTTAGCCTCCTGGGCCCGGGCATCCGCGTCATCTAACTGAAGCAGGAGTTGGCCGGCCTTCACACGGTCCCCTGCTTGCACATAAATCTTCTTGACCACCGCCGGCGCAGGCGCGTGGGCGGCAAAATTCCTGATGGGCTCAACCTTGCCGTTGGTGGAGATCACGCTGGCGATTGTCTGGCGCGTGACCTGGTCCGTCCGCACGGGCACCACAATATTGCGCAGCCGCACCCAGCCCGTAAACAGCAGTACGGCGGCAGCGGCCATAACGATCACAGTGATCAGGCGCCGGCGTTCCGACCCGTTTTGTCTTTGTCTGGCCATTAAACGGCAAAAATTTAGTATAACGAAGTGGATTCAATCGGCACGCCTGTCCACGGCTCCCAACAGGGTGGGAACCACGGAAACAACCTGCCGCACGCTGGCGTGGAAATCACTCCATTGGATGCGCCAGGCAGCCTCTCCGTTACGAGAATGCGTCCTGTCCCTGATTGTTTACAATATTCAGAAATGTCAGAGCGCACCGGTTACACAGAACATCACGCTAAAGCGGGGCTGGACCACCACTTTCCCGAGATTGACACATGGCCCAACCAGTTCGCGGACTACGAAATTATCATCGATGTCCCCGAGTTCACCTCGGTGTGTCCAAAAACCGGATTACCCGATTTCGGCGTCCTGCAGGTCCGCTACGTGCCCGATCAGCTCTGCCTGGAATTAAAGTCGCTCAAGGAATATCTGCAGGAATACCGGAATCTTGGCATATTTCAGGAAAACATCGTAAACCGTGTACTGGATGATATTGTCCGGGCGGCGAAACCCAAGTCGGCGCTGGTCAAGGGTGTATTTCGTCCGCGCGGGGGGATCGGCACCACCGTGGAGGCCCGCTGGCCGCGAAGCGCCGTGTTGAGTTCGCAATCAGATTGAATCTTTCTTCTTCTAGCGGACATCATTAACCTTGACAGTCAGGGCTTTACCCCTTAAGGTATTTCCCCATGCGAGTTCTGTGCCAGAACATGTGTATGTGTTGCTGTATGGCAACCGCCGTGTCTCTGGCCACTGAAGCCGCTACCTAAACCGCATTCATTTTTAGGAAGGGCCCGTTGCCAGAGAGGCAACGGGCCTTTTCCTTTTTGGGCTGGTTGGAAAGGGAGCCATGAGCACATCGGTTGAAGGACCAAAGGAGAGCAATGCGCAAAAGGCCGAACGGCTGAAACTGGAAAAGAACCCCTGGGAGTGCCTGCAAGAGATCCGCTCGTTCGCTCCGGGCGGCTTTGCCGCCGTCCCGGAAGCCTGGATCAAGACCTACTTTCGCTGGTGGGGCGTGTACACGCAGGGCGATGGCGCCGGTGTTCTTGGCGGCGCAAACGGAGAAGGCAAAGCCGTGCCGTATCTCATGCTGCGCATCCGGCTGGCGAACGGATTTGTTACTGCCCGGCAGCTGCGGACGGTGGCTGAACTTTCTGAACGATATGCCCGCGGTTCGGCCGATATTACCGTGCGCCAGAATATTCAGCTGCACTGGCTTCGTGTGGAAGATCTGCCTGAGATCCTGCAGGCTTTGTTTGATGCCCGCCTGACGTCGATGGCAACATGCGGCGACGTTCCGAGGAATCTCACCGGGTGCCCGCTTGCCGGTCTGGACGCGAATGAGGTGATGGACGCATCTCCGTTGCTGTTTCAGGCTACGCAACTGCTCGTCGGGAATCCTGCGTTCTACAACCTGCCGCGCAAATACAAGATCAGCATCAGCGGCTGCCGCGACTGGTGCTGCTATCCCGAGATCAACGACCTCGCTTTTACACCCGCAATCCGTGAACTTGATGGCGGCAAAGATCCGGGCTTCTCAGTTCGTGTGGGCGGCGGTCTGTCCGCCGACCCGCATTTGGCCGTGCGGCTCAATGCGTTTGTGCGCTGGGAGCAGGTACTGCCGGTTACCAAAGCCGCAAGTGAGATCTTTCGTGATGCCTCCGTTCTGCGCGAACATCGGGAACGGGCGCGGCTGAAATTTCTCTTCCTCCGGCACGGCTGGACGGCCGACACTTTTCTTGCGGAACTACAGCGGCGACTGGGGTACAATCTCGCCCCTGCTGTTGCAGAAGAGGTCCCATCTGACGTCTTTCGCGACCACGTGGGGGTGCATGCGCAAAAGCAGGCGGGACTTTTCTACATTGGAGCCGCCGTCCTGCGCGGCCGCATTACTCCTGCCCAGATGCGTGTGGCCGCCGGCATCGCTGAGCGTTTTGGCTCCGGTGAACTCCGCACCACCAGCGCGCAAAATCTTGTCATCGTCAACATACCCCGGCAAAACATTCACCAGGTCTTATCCGAACTTGAAGAAACCGGTTTACCGGTACGTGCGTCAAGCTTCTGGCGCGGCGCCGTGGCCTGCACAGGAACTGAATTCTGCAAGCTTGCCATCACGGAAACCAAATCGTTTACCCGCTGGCTGGTGGAGGAACTGGATGAACGCCTGCCCGGTTTTGACCAGCAGCTCAAGCTGAACGTCACCGGATGCCCCAACAGTTGCGGGCAGCACCGCATTGCGGATATCGGACTGGAAGGCAAGAAGATCAAGTCCAACGGGAGCTTGCAGGATGCCTACTATTTTTGCCTGGGCGGCGCCGTGGGCGAGCATGCCGGATTCGGGCGTCCCATCGGTTATCGCTGTCTTGCGCAGGAAGTTCCCGATGCCATGGAGCGGCTTCTGCGCAGATATATGTTTTTCCGCGAAGGCGGAGAGAACCTGAGGCAGTTCTTTGCCCGCCACACTGATACCGAATTGCGCACCTTCCTTGCCGGGCAGGAGATCACTGCTGTCGAGCGCGATCTCCCGTCCGGGCGCGTACCGCACGGAGTGGAGGGCTGATGGCGCT